>NZ_JBMERP010000069.1:0-19311 GCF_049310925.1 Virgibacillus sp. DJP39
GTATGCACGGTGAAATAAACGACAACACTCTAGCTAAAACACAAGTCAAATCGTTATATCTATAGATTCCAAATTATTACATCCTTCTTCCTTTTCCTATAAAAATATGCTCTTATTGCGATAACCCTTCATGATCAACCTTTTAATAAGATTACATGATTTCCATCAAATACTCTGTAACATCCCATTCAATTCACATTTAAGAAAAGCGAAAGCGCCCATTTAATGTTCAAAAAGTATTAGTAACGGAAATGCTTCGTAAAATCTGATAACTCCCTATACCAAAAAGAGTAGATCATACACTACTTATGTATCGATCTACTCTTTTACAATTTTACTTCTTTTACCTATATCTTTTTAGTAAGTATTATTCAACTGTTAATGTAGACTGCATATTAGCATGCCCTTGTCCACATGGTATGCTGCAACGAATGGTATATTCTCCAGGCTCCAAGGTCACTTTTC
Source organism: Virgibacillus sp. DJP39 (assembly GCF_049310925.1). Lineage (NCBI taxonomy): Bacteria > Bacillati > Bacillota > Bacilli > Caryophanales > Bacillaceae > Virgibacillus > Virgibacillus sp. DJP39. Next base: position 466 of record NZ_JBMERP010000069.1, read on the forward strand.
CAGATTCATCACCTTCAATATTTACATCTGTTCCATCCACTTGGATCCCATGTAGACCTTCTTCATTTGTAAGGTTAAATGTGACCTCACCAGCCGGGACAGTGTAGTTCTCCTGATCAAATTCCCAGTTAGTTGCAGTTATGTCAACAGTAGTACTAACACCATTACTTTCTGTCCCTTCAGAGGGATTGCCTTCTTCCGCACTATCCCCACCTCCGCAAGCAGCTAAAATGAGAGAAAGCGCAATGAACATCAAAGCAAATATAACTTTTTTCATAGTTAACAGCCTCCTTTAAATATTTTTAAGTTTACTACTATTTCTAGTATAGTAAAGAAAAGATAGTTTTCTATTATAACTATGTAATTGTCAAAAAGATGCCACATTACTTATCTGTTATTTTCTAACTCTCTTGAGTAGATACCCCTAGGAAAAGAGGATTGTACTTGTAGGGAACTCAGATAAGGATAGCGTACTGTAAATCAAGACAACTGCAGGAATACAAAATGTCAACGCTCCTTAATCTAATCAGAATTCCACTGTCAATCGACCTGTCGATGTGAATAAATAATCCATAATACACTTAAAATAGCTATTATCCAAGCCCATTGTAAGACATCAAAAAAAATGAAAACATCCTGTATTGCCCGAACCGGGTCTAATGTTATGTAAAAAAAGCTATGAGTAAAAGTAACCATGGCTCAATAGGATAAGGTTGTCTTTGCTAACTGCCATTCCTAACACTGTAATAGGAACATTGACTGGACCTAAATCTAACAAAAGACCTGACTGAAACATACCATTCCCCCAGTTTACTTATTAAATTGGAGTTTGTGGGCTAAAAATATCAGCAGCTCAGTTCTAGGACAGTGCGGATTTATGTAAACTATTATTTTCTGCGGCTCTTTACCGTCTTAATAAATGCCATTGTTTGTAAGAGAAACACGCTTCCCACCAGCAGCAAAAAAGGTGCTCTAAACCAATCCGGCGGGGGTACATTTTTATGAAAAGATAACGTATAGTGAATATAAAGAAAATATCCACTATGTAGGGCGCTTAAATAAAAGATGATGTTTGCACTATTATGTAACCATTTCCAAGACGACCCACCTAACAATTTAACTGCCCTTTCAGTGGAAGTAGCCATTAAGATAATTGTTAATAAAAGAGCTGTGAGGCCTATCAGGTTTGCTAAACCGAACCCAGGTTCTAGCCGGGTAACACGCCCAAGTTCTGGAACAAATTCATATCCAAAAAAACGTAAAATATCCCAACGGGCCCATCCATTCCACACGAGAAAACCGTGAATAATTGCAATGACTCCAAACCAAATACCTAAATATTCCCGCCACGGCAACAGTTTTGCCGATGGAGACCAAATACGGGCCAATGGACCAATCACAAGTGTAAAAACTAATAGCAAAAGGGCACCATCACCAAAGGCCTTCCATAGGCGCATGTCCCACGTCCACTGCGGCCGACTAATCCAGAACAACCATACCAAAACTGCAGCAATCACCCCAACTATTAGCTGACGTAACAAGTTATTTTTCATGTCAACAAACTCCTTTCAGAGACAGGCAAACAAGTGCTATCTCGTTTACACACCGTTTTAAATTCCTTAATTAAGTCATTTTTTAAACAATTTATAAGCCCACTGTATAGTTTTACCGGATTATAACCTATTGTAAATGATGAAAAGAAACCCGTCCACCTGTTGTAAGTACTATGATAAAATAAGTAACAATAACTTTAGCAAAGGATATAGGGAACCTAAAAATGAAGGTACTATATGCCCATAGAAATTGATTTAGTCATGGATATGGGTATCCTGGGTTCGGGTAAGGATTTAGAGGTTTTTAACAAAATTTCAGAATCAGTTATATTAGAAGAAGCACCAAAACTAATAATGACATATTTTCCTCTACTTATGATACGGTTCACCCCTATTAATCCTAAATCCCCTATAAACCTGCTCAATCAACACCAATCTCATCAACTGATGAGGAAAAGTCATTTTTGAAAAAGAAAGTGCCAGATTACTTCGCTTTTGAACCGCTTCGCTAATTCCAAGTGAACCACCAATCACAAATACTATTTTGCTTTTTCCATATGTCGCTAGCTCGTCCATTTTTGCTGCTAGTTGTTCTGAACTTAGCATTTTTCCGTTAATTTCTAATGTGATCACAAATGAGTCCTGACCAATGTTTCCAAGAATTCTTTCACCTTCTTTTTCTTTCACTTCCATCATTTCTGCGTTGCTCATATTTTCTGGTGCTTTTTCATCCGCTACTTCAATTACATCTAATTTAGCATAGGCAGTGAGACGTTTAAGATACTCCTCGAATCCTTGCTTTAGATATTTTTCCTTCAATTTTCCAACTGTGACAATAGTTATTTTCATTTAGTTACGTCCTTTTTTAAAAATTATCGAGACTTCTATAATCATCTTACCAAATCAAGCTAATTATCACTAAGGTTAGTTTGTAATTTACATGTTAAGGGAAAGACATACATACATACAAAAGGAGTGGATTTCATGCAGCAAATTCTATTCATTCAAACCGGAACAGGCACTGATGTACATGGCCAGGATGTAACCAAGGCATCTGTTCGTGCAGTACAAAATGCAATTTTCCATAATTCGATGCCTGGAATTGAAAAAAACCTGCCTGATCAAAGACTGGAAAATATGAGGGTTAATGTCAAACTTGCCATTCCGGCTGACCAGGATCAGCTTGATGAAGATAAGGTTAAGGAATTAATTCCCTATGGAACAGTAACAGTTGAAGTCGTTGATGGTGGAATGGCCACAACAAGCGGAATCTTTTTAGAAGACAAACAGGATAAAAACGATTTAATGTATATTGTAAACGCAGCTGTTGAAGTTGGGTACTAAAATAAAACTGAAACATGCAAGCCTCTCCTAATAATTGGAGAGGCCATTTTTATGTGTTAAACTTTCCCCTTTATTAATTGGAAATGCATTATAGCCTTTGTTTTATATTTCCATCTATATTTTCAAGAAAAAAAGTAATGATAAGAACAAGTAAACAAAAAGGAGATTATGTTCATGAAAAAATTCTATCTAATTTTCATAAGTATATTGTTCATATTACTTGTTGCTTGTAATACGAACGAACAGTCATTAGACACCAATAGCCGAGGACTCAATGAGGATGACACCATTTCTAGCCTGAATACAGACTCCTCGAGTGAGGGTTATCCGCACACGACACCAATTAAAATTCAAGATGCTAAATACAAATTTAAAGTCCAGCTTTATAAAGGTGATGGTGATAATAACCAGAATCAACAACAACAAGACACACAAATGAAAGTACCACAACAGAATCAAATACAAAATCAAGATGGTACACAACAAGAAACTGACCAGCAACAAAGACAAGAGGCACAACCACCTCAGCAGAACGAACAGCAAAATCAAGGGGACGAACAACAAAATACGCAAAAGCAACAGTCAGACGCAAAAGATTCCGCTCAGGGTCAAAATCAAGCTAACAAGGGTATAAGTAAGTTTGCGACGTCAGTAATTAGATTGACAAATGATGAAAGAAGAAATGTAGGATTACCTGCATTGAAGTCACATGCTCCCTTAAGTAAGGTTGCCAAAGCGAAATCAAAAGACATGGAGAATAAAGGATATTTTTCGCATACAAGTCCTACGTATGGATCTCCGTTTGACATGATGCGAGACTTTGGTGTGTCTTATCAATCAGCAGGTGAAAATATAGCTCAGGGTCAACGTACACCGGAAGCTGTTGTAGAAGCATGGATGAATAGCCAAGGCCACCGTGAGAACATTTTAAATGATAAATTCACCCATATTGGTGTTGGATTTGAGCAAGCAGGTCATCACTGGACACAGATGTTCATACAAAAATAAAAAAGACCCACATTATTATGCAGCGGGAGAGAGAATTATGGATAGCAAACGTGCACAGCAAATAGTTGATTCAATTCCCATGATAAATGTAAATTATCATGGAATACCGGTCTACATCCAGGAGGTTCAAGCTGATAACGAGACAGCAAAAGTCTTCCCTCTTGATGAAATGCACAATGAACAGCTCGTTGAGTTAATTGGTTTAATGGAAAATGAATTAAAGTCATAATACTGGACAAAAATAATCTCACGCCAATAATTGGAGATTATTTTTGTTTTATCTAATGAGATGCCTGTATAATGTTGGTAATGTATCAGCAGTACAAGAAGGAGGGGTTACTGTGCAAGACTTAGATCTACATCATATCTTTGAACTTGGCCTGATTCTTATAATGATTGCAGCTGGAATAACCGCTATTGCTAAAAAGTTTAACAAACCATACCCAATAGCACTGGTAATTGTTGGTGCAATCATTGGCTTGTTAAACATTTCTATACTAGGACCTCTAATAGACTTCATTACTGAAGGGGAGATATTTAACTTTGTTATCATTACGCTGTTCCTTCCTGCATTACTGGGGGAAGCCGCTTTAAAACTCCCTTTCTCACATCTGAATGAGAATAAAAAGCCGATTCTATCGCTGGCCTTTGGAGGAACATTCATATCGTTTATTATAATCGGATTCTCCTCGATGTGGTTATTAAACTTTTCACTTCCAGCTGCTTTTGTATTTGCAGCCATTATGAGTGCCACAGATCCGGTTAGTGTTTTGTCTATTTTTAAAGGGCTTGGAGTAAACAAAAGATTAGCAACTATTATTGAAGGTGAGAGTTTATTTAATGATGGGTTGGCTGTTGTACTTTTTAAGATTTCCGCCTTTTCACTAATTACATATACGGAACTAGGATTTGAAGGCCTTGGCTTAGGAACTTGGGAATTCGTTAAAGTTGTGTCTCTCGGTCTCATTATCGGAGCCGTACTTGGCTATGGATTTTCTATATTAACAAAGTACTTTGACGATTATCCATTAGAGATTATCTTTAGTATTATTTTATTTTATGGAGCATTCTTGCTTGCAGAAAGTATTCATGCTTCTGGAGTTATTGCAGTTGTTGTTGCAGCGCTTATCTTCGGAAATTATGGCGGTAAAATAGGGATGAGCCCAACAACGAAATTGAACATTAGCAACTTTTGGGACGTAGCAGCCTTGTTGGCAAACTCCCTTGTTTTCTTGATGGTCGGATTAGAAATTACAAGAATAAATGTAGCTGATAAATGGGGCTTAATCTTTTTTGCGATACTTATTGTACTAATTGCAAGAAGCTTCGCCGTTTACACTAGTTTATTTTTCATTAAAAACATCCCATACTCCTGGAAGCATGTTTTCAATTGGGGTGGATTAAAGGGTTCCCTTTCCATTGCGCTAGTTCTCAGTCTTCCACGTGACTTTCAAGGACGTGAGGATCTGTTGATTGTTGCTTTTAGTGTGGTTTTATTCTCACTAGTGCTTCAGGGTCTGACAATTAAGCCGCTTCTATCTCTCTTAGGTGTTACACAAAAGGAAGAAGGATATACAGAATACAAATCAATCATTGCGCGTGCCCATCGATTGGAGACAGCCATTGAAGAAGTAGCTAAAGTTAAAAAGAATCTATTTATAACCGACACTGTCTCAAAAGAAGTAACAAACAATTATGAACAGGAACTACTTAAAGCACATGAGGAAATGGATCAGCTGTTTCATGATCACCCTGAGTTAAAGGAAAAGCAGCAAGTAACTTTAGAAAAGTACTCTTTATATGCACAGCATGAGGCGATTGATCTGTTGTTAAGAGACGAGATAATTACAAGTGAGATTGCAGAAAAAGAGCATGAACATATTACAGACAAATTAGTCGAATTAGAGGATGATTGACAAATTTACAGATTGAAGAATTGGTTAAAAATACTGTAAATGTCATAAAACAAGAGTTTCTGTCCTCGCCCCATTACCTTTGGTCTCTTTTATAGAGACCTTTTTTTGGCAGGTAAGAAAGTATAAATCCTTTCTTACTGCATAAGTGCAACTAAGTGGCCATTAAGGCTTGGCGATAAGCCAAGTTTCTAATGTGAAGGCAGATTAAATTGCAGGGAAAATCAACTTGACAGATAAGTAAATAACTCGTATTGTTATGAATGATAATGATAATCTTTATCATTTAAGTGGATAAGGAAGTAGGTGAGAGAAATTAATCTGTTTGAAATAATGCGTGGTCGGCGAACGATTCTTGACTATAAAGCCGAAAAGGTAGACCAATCTTTGCTGATTGAGTTATTTGAGCATGCATCTTATGCACCGAATCACCATATGAAGGAACCCTGGAAAATTAAAATATACGAAGACGAAGCACGCTCTGATTTTGGAGATAAAATAGTAGATAGTTACATAAGATATGGGCTTTTAAAATCACTTTCAGATGAAAAATTAAAAAAAGCACGCCAGTCATATGACCGTTTTTTTACATCTGTTCCACATCATGCCCTTTTTTACATGGATAAAGAAGATGATGGCGGATACCTGGACAATGAGAATTATGCTGCGGTGTGTGCATTCATTCAGAATTTCCAACTTGCTGCCTGGGCTAAACAAATCGGTACTATGTGGACTGCTAAACCTACACTTATGGATGAGACATTTATAAAGGAAATTGGTTTAACACCTAGTGAACATCGGTTGATTGCTGTTGTACAGATTGGTTATCCTAACAAGATCCCTAATGGTCGTGGACGGACACCAATAAGTAATTCTATTGAATGGATTCAAACCTAAGAGGAGGAGAAAAAATGAAGAAATTAACCATACTTACACTAATTTTAGTGTTATTTATACTAAGCGCCTGCAATGATAGTGAGAGTAATAAAGAGAATGTCCAAGGCGATGATACTAGCTCTAATGATACCCGTACTGTGACAATTGAGGACGCAATGGGTGAACAAACAATCGAAGGTACCCCGAAAAAGATTGTAGCTCTTGAATGGTCTTATGCGGAAAACTTGCTTGCTCTTGGTGTTCAACCAGTTGGCGTTGCCGACCTGGATGGGTTTAATAAATGGGTCAACATCAATAAACAATTTGATGAAAACGTTAAAGATATTGGTACTCGTCAAGAACCAAATTTAGAAGCAATTTCAAGGTTAAACCCTGACTTAATTATTGCGGTTAAATTTCGTCATGAGCAATATTTGGATAAACTAAGAGAAATTGCTCCAGTAGTAACATTTGCACCATATGGAGAAAAGGCTGTTGAAGACCATTATCAGAACATGGTTGACGAATTAAAAACACTTGCTGAAATAGTCAATAAAGAGAAAGAAGCGGAACAAGCCTTAACGGATTTGAATAAGTTTGTTGATGAACAGAAACAACGTGTTGCAGGTCTGGAAGGGTCAAAATACCTTGCAACACAAGCATTTACAGCACAAAACACACCAACAATCCGGATGTTTACTGATAATTCAATAGTAGCAAAATTAATGAGCAGGCTTGGCTTTGAAAATGCATATGAAACAGATAAGAAAGAAACATATGGTTATAGCCAAGTAACTGTTGAAGCTTTACAAAATTTCCAAGAAGAAGAACTTCAATTCCTTTATATTGTTCAGGAAGAAGATAATATTTTTGAAACCCAGCTTAAAGGCAATCCTGTGTGGGAAAATTTGAGCTTTGTGAAAAACGGAAACACACATCAATTACCTGGAGATACGTGGACATTTGGAGGCGTATTATCAGCTGAGGTATTAACAAAACAATTAGTCGACGCCATGGTAAAAGAGTGATTTGATGAATAATGCATTAAGGAATATATTAGTTGCGGTTCTTACCTTTGGTGGTGGGACCGCGCTTTTGTGCATATTAACCTTTATACATATAAATCAGGGTAGTACAGCCATACCAACAGGGACAATTATTGATGCAATCTTTGCGCCAGAAAATAATTTGCAGCATCATACTGTTCGTTCTTTAAGACTTCCACGGGCAATTATGGGTATTATTGCTGGTGGTGCACTTGCAGTTGCTGGGGGTGTCCTGCAAACAGTTACGAAAAATCCATTGTCTTCAGCAAGTACCTTGGGAATCCATTCCGGTACTTATTTTGCAGTTGTATTAAGTACTGTTTTATTTCCATCTCTATTAGTTGGAAACGGAATTATAGTAGCTTTTCTGGGCGGAATTTTTACTTTTTTAATCGTGTTTACTTTATCAGGTGGTAATAATGCAACACCTGTCCGTATGGTGTTGGCTGGGATGATTGTAACTTTTTTGTTTTCATCATTTACTAGTGTGCTGCAAATCTTCTTTGAAAATGAGACAGCCGGATTATTCCTGTGGGGATCCGGCACACTTGTACAAAATGACTGGGGTGGTGTAAATTTCTCTTTGCCATTTGTCGTTATTGGATTTATTGTAATTTTAATGATGGCATTCAAATTGGATACACTGACATTGGGTGATGATATTGCGATAGCACTGGGGCAGAATGTTAACCTTATTAAATTTATCTCAATAGTAGCAGCTGTACTGCTGACATCGGTAACTGTAAGTGTAGTGGGACCAATAGGCTTTGTAGGTTTAGTGGCTCCGCATATTATTAAATTAATCGGCTATAGAAAACATCTACCATTAGTGATTGCCTCATTTATCTGGGGTGGAAACGTATTATTATTTGCTGATGTGTTGGCACGTGTTATTGATCCTTCATTTTCTGAACTTCCAGTTGGTGCAATTACAGCATTAATCGGCGCTCCCTGGTTGATATACTTAGTGCTCAGAATGAAGCGTACGACTTATGGGAGTGCGGACACAGCTGTTATAGCTGGTAATTCAACTATGAATATGCCACTGAAGGTAATTGTTCCTATTTTAACCGGACTTATTTTCCTAACTTTATTAATCAGTTTGGCGTCCGGGAATTATGGGTTTGAACCATTATTACTATGGAATACATTTTTTGGTGAATCGAACGAATTTATGTATGGATTGATAGTCGATCTTCGCTTACCTAGAGCATTAGTAGCGCTTTTTAGCGGTATGTTACTTGCACTCAGCGGTTTGATTTTCCAAGGTGTGTTACGAAATCCCTTAGCAGATCCATCAGTGATTGGTATCACTTCAGGAGCTGGCGTTGGGGCATTGCTAACCATGTACGTGTTTGGTGTTTCCGCTGCCTGGATTCCAGTTGGCGCAATAATTGGCGCGTTTATATTCTTTATTTTTGTCATGCTGTTGGCAATTCGTGCAAACTTTCAGCCGACGATATTGGCATTGCTTGGAATTGGTGTGTCAGCATTTGGTTCAGCTATTATCCAGATTTTAGTCGTACAGGCTGATATGGGTGTAGCATCGGCTTTAACATGGCTATCCGGTACAACATACGCTACAGGATGGTCAGAGTTAGTTGACTTTCTAATTTGGCCAATCATAATTCTATTCCCATTGTTGGTATTTCGAATTAACTTGCTCGACACGCTATCATTGGGTGATGATACAGCGAAAGGGTTAGGATTGAATGTCATGTCAGCTCGTTTTCAGCTTGCATTTATCGCAACATTATTAGCTGCGTTTAGTGTTGCTGCAGTTGGAGCAATAGGGTTTGTTGGTTTGATTGCCCCCCATGCAGCTAGGTTGCTTGTTGGTCCATCAAACCTGCGATTATTGCCAGTCACGATATTATTCGGTGGTGCGCTTCTAGTTATAGCCGACCTATTCAGCCGTACATTGCTCGCACCAAACGAGATACCATCAGGGATACTAGTTGCGATAATCGGTGCTCCATACTTCTTATGGTTGATGAAAAAAAGTGCTTAGTTGTATGGCACAGGATATGGTTTGAATAGAAAACTATAAGGTTAAGCAAGGCAGAATGCTATATATTTAGCGTACTGTCTTTTTTTATAGGTAATAAAGTATAAAATTTTGGCTTTTTTATGTTTTGCTTACAGTAACAGCCACGTCCAGCTCCAGCGCCCAGAGACTAGCGAGACTTCCCTCACCTTCGTACGATAAGTCAACATCGGCTTCCTTCATCTCCTACGGCTCAGTCCAGTCCGTACGTTCTCTACCCACCCAGGGCTTGCGCTTTTGTTCATGAACTCATTATATATTTCGTTTCTAACTGGATATAGGTGTCATTTTTTATAAATTAAATTTGTCTAATTTCATATATAATTGTGTTATGATTATTTCTATAAAAATGAATGCAAACGGAGGATTTACTATGTTTTTCCGCGAAATTGATGATAATCTAACACTAAAATTAATGGAAATAAGTGATGCAGAGGAATTATTTGATTTAACTAACCGGTCACGTGTTCATTTGCGTGAATGGCTTCCATGGGTAGATGCAACAACTACACTCGACGATTCACGAGGTTTTATTGAACACACTCTACGTGGTTTTAATGATAAAAAAAGCATGAATGTAGCTATCCGTTATGATGGTAAGCTCGTTGGTACCACTGGTTTCAACAACTTAAACTGGTCCAGTAGAATCGCCCATATCGGTTATTGGTTGGGACCAGACTATCAGGGGAAAGGAATTATGACCCGTGCTACAAGTTCTTTGCTGGATTATGCTTTTACTGATTTACAGTTTAACCGCGTTGAAATTCGTGCAGCCTTTGAAAATACAAAAAGCAGGTCTATTCCCGAGCGCTTGGGATTTGTGAAGGAAGGACAAATAAGACAGGCGGAGTGTCTCTATGACCATTATGTAGACCATGTGGTTTATGGGATGTTAAAAAGTGAATGGGACAACAAATGAAGGGGGTAGCATCTATGCGTTTTTACATTGCATCCAGTTTTCAAAATAAGGATATGGTGCGGTATGTCGCACAAAAACTTATCTTGAAAGGATTCAACCACACATACGATTGGACAAAGAATCAACGCGCAGTTGTGCCTGACACATTAAGGGAACTTGGTGAACTGGAAATAAATGCCGTCCATCAATGTGATGTTCTTGTGTTGCTCCTTCCTGCTGGAAAGAGCAGTCATGTAGAGTTGGGCATTGCTCTTGGCTTAGGAAAGCTTATTTATATCTATTCTCCAGATGAAATTGATCTTAGTACTGCCTCCACTTTTTATTATGTCGAAGGTGTAACGCGCTTTTCTGGTAATCTTGAAGATTTCATTACAATTATTGGAATAGCTTAAATCAATCAAACTGCATCTCTTCCGCGATAAGAAGACTTTTATTTTTCTGCCTGTTCATACAGTTCATCCACACGCGCTGCCATTTCAATATCTAAAGCTGTTAATCCTTTTTCCTGCCATGATGAGAATTTTACGGTAACCTTTTTGTAGTCAATAGAAATTACTGGGTGGTGTTGTTTGTTTTCAGCAAACTGCGCAACATCATCAACAAAACGAATCCCATCTAAATACTTATTGAATTTGTATTTCCGTTGAATCCACTTTTCCTCAACACGCTCCCATTCAGGTATTTTCTGTAACTCAGTTGTTATTTGTTCCTCATTTAATCGATTCATCCTAAATGCCTCCTTTATAGTTTTCCACATATCTAGTTTAACAAATGATCTAATTTATTGTTAATTTTAAACTTATGCACAAGTTATCCACAGATTTCCGTGGATAACTATGTGGAAAAGCTGTTTTTAGCATGTGAATATTTTTTTAGTTGGCTCTTTCCATAGGTTTTGTTGCTCTTTACCTCTAGTAGTTGATATAAACTACGACTTAGTGACTTATTTTGACGCTGTTCCCGCGGGAGTCTACGTATTCTGCCTTCACTAAGATAGAAAAATGCAGCATGACCCCTATGTTTCATGGGACTCCTTCTCCCTTGAACAGAAAGCTATCTAAGCCGCGGAAAAATGCGAGACTCAGTGGGAAAGGAAAAGTCTGAAGATCCCGCAGTGAGCGGATTACTCCGAGTAGGCTGAGCGTTGTTCCCCACGGAAAAAGCGAGTGTTTTTCAGCAGCGCTTGATCAGCACCTATCTAATAAATGGTGGTAGGAAATAAATCCAGGTGTTCGTCGCAGTTTATAGATTTTATGTCAAAAAAAACAATCTTTGATAAAACAGCCTTTCAGTTTTTTTATCAGCTTAGCCACATATTTTTTTGATAATGATTATCATTGTTAACAGATGTATTTCTTACATAGAAAAAACAGGAGGTTAAGCATAATGAAGTATAAAGCAATGTTAATCATACTTATAACGCTTGGTTTGTTAGCATTAGTTGGTTGTGGGACTGTCGGTGGTGATGAAACAGCCAAGGATGAAAAGAAAGATGAGGCTCCAAGTGATAAAACAATCACTGTTGAGCATGAGATGGGTAAGACAGAAGTACCAGTCAATCCAGAGAAAATCGTTGCACTGGAATTTTCTTATGTAGACGCGTTGGCAGCACTTGGTATTTCTCCAATTGGGATTGCGGACGATGATGATGCAAGCCGAATCATTGAGCCAATTAGTAAAAAGATTGATGATTATACGTCGGTCGGAACACGTAAACAACCAAGCCTGGAAATCATCAGCTCGTTGCAGCCTGACTTAATTATTGCAGATCTACAACGGCATAAAGATGTCTATAAACAGCTGTCAGACATTGCTCCAACCATTATGCTAACTTCACTCTCAGCAGACTACAATCAAATACTAGAAGGATTTGAAAAAATTGCTTCTGCAGTTGGTAAAGAGGACAAAGGTAAAGAAGTTTTAGAAGCACATAAAAAACGTATGGAAGAAATTAAAGCGCAGGTTCCTGAAAATGAGGATCGAACTGTTTTACCAGCAGTTGTAACAGCTGATGCTTTTTATGCACATAACATGGATTCCTATACAGGATCGTTACTTGAATCAATCGGGTTAAAAAATGCGATTCAGGATGGTAGTGACCGGTACAATAAAATAAATTTAGAGCAGGTTGTGAAATTCAATCCGGATGTATTTTTCTTTATGCAAGCTGGAGATGAAACGATTGTAGATCAGTGGAAAGACAATCCATTGTGGCAGGATGTCAGCGCAGTAAAAAATAACCAGGTCTATACAGTTGACCGCAACACATGGTCTAGATTCCGTGGACTGATTTCATCGGAAGCAATACTAGAAGAAGCTGTATCAAACCTTTATGATAACTAGAACTGAGCGAGAAACTTTTCTCGCTCTTTCATTTGGCAGTAAAGAAAGTTAAAAACTTTCTTTCTACATAAGTGCAACTAAGGCTTTCGCCATGAGGCTTGGCGATAAGCCAAATTTTCTAAGTTGATTATGGTAAAGTAAGGTAAAGAGAAATATTCGGGTGGTAGGATTATGGAATCGAAAAAGACATTAACGAAGGTATTATTTTTATTTACAGCTGTGTTTCTTTTATTAATCCTTGGCATTTTGACAAGCCTGCGCATTGGGGCGGTATCCACCGACTTTGGATTAATCTTTCAATCTTTTTTTTCTAATGAACAAACTAAAGAATTTTTAATCATCCAGAATTTACGATTACCTCGTACGTTAATAGCCGTTATTATTGGGGCTAGTTTAGCAATTGCAGGTGCTATCATGCAGGCAATTACCCTGAATCCACTTGCTTCACCTCAAATATTTGGAGTGAACGCTGGTGCATCGTTAGTTGTTGTCCTAAGCCTTGTATTTCTCCCAAGCATCTCGCCTTCTTCGTTAGTTTATTTTGCTTTCCTTGGGGCTATTTTGGGAGGATCAATTGTCTATTCAATGGCATCAAGCTCTACTGGGACGTCGCCAGTTAAGTTGGCATTGGCGGGCATTACCGTGCACTTATTTTTATCAGCAATAATTGAAGGTATTGTTCTTTTTCATGAGGATTCTACACAAAGTGTCTTATTTTGGCTTGCCTGGGCTATTGATGGGGCTACTTGGAATGAAGTTCAGCTAATATGGCCATGGGCAACCGCTGGTATTATTATTTCTGTTATATTGGCACGCCAGCTGACCATCCTTGGACTAGGGGATGACATGGCAAAGGGCCTAGGTCAGAATGTTGTTGTAATCCGCTTGTTCTTCAGCATGTTAGTTGTTGTCCTTGCAGGTGCTTCCGTATCTGTTGCAGGCCCAATTGGATTTATCGGACTCATCATTCCACATATAGCGAGAAAGCTGATCGGAATAGACTATAGCTTAATTATTCCTTTCTCGGGGTTACTTGGTGCTTTACTTTTAGTAACCGCTGATGTTTTGTCACGATTCATTGCATTCCCCTCAGAATCACCTGTTGGAATTGTAACAGCTTTAATTGGGGCACCCTATTTCTTATACCTAGCGCGTAAAGGGGGTAAGGCGCATGAGTAAAAACAAAACTACCCCAAATATTCGTTTAATGCTGCTAGTCATCATTACCTTTGCAGTTGCCTTTCTTTCAGTCGGCGTTGGAGCTGTCTTCATAAGCCCATTTGAATTGTTTCGTTCATTTATCGGAAATGGTGATGAGAGCGCCTGGTTTATTATCACAAATTACCGGATGCCACGAATTGTCATGGCAGTTCTTGTTGGGGCTGGACTTGGTGTTTCTGGTGCTATATTACAGGGAATCATTCGAAATCCTTTAGCCTCACCAGACGTAATTGGGATCACAAAAGGAGCAGGGCTTGCCGCTTCGATTGTAGTGTTACTTTTCCCACATGCACCAGTTATCATGCTTCCAATCTCAGCTTTAGCAGGAGCGGGACTGGTTACTATTTTCTTATATCTTTTTGCTTACAAAAGGGGGGTTAGTCCCTCGACTCTTGCACTTGTCGGGATTGCACTCGGAGCAATATGTCAGGCAGGAATTCAATTTTTGATGGTGAAATTTCCAATTGAAATACATGCTGCCTTAATCTGGTTAACTGGAAGTCTGTGGGGGAAAAGCTGGAATGACGTATTATTACTAACACCATGGATTGTGGTGTTAGTACCTGTCAGTATTTTACTTGCGACTAGGTTAGATATCCTTAACCTCGGAGATGATGTGGCGGAAGGTCTTGGTGAAAACACGGAGAGAACCAGGTTAATCCTATTAATAGTAGCGGTGGCATTAGCTGGTTCTTCAGTTGCAGTAGTCGGATCGTTAGGTTTTCTTGGATTAATTGCACCTCACATAGCACGTCAGCTTGTAGGGAATAGACATAGTCTTCTGTTGCCTACCGCCGCTGTCATGGGGATACTCCTATTATTGCTTGCTGATGCACTAGGGCGAGGGCTCGCTCCACCAGCGGAAATACCAGCAGGAATATTTACGGCAGTGCTTGGCGCACCGTATTTCTTGTACTTACTGCGGAAGTTAAAGGCTAAATAGATTAGTTGAAAAATGAACGGGTCTCTTTACGACACTCGTTCATTTTTTAGTAGTTAGGATTCCGCCGCAAGGCTTGGCGAAAAGTAAAGTTTTCTACTATCAAGTTCTAAACCGTTTAACCAAAATTACTCCACCTGCAACAACAATTCCAATTACTACCCACAATATTATGGTACCAACACTCGAATCCTTTAATGAGTTTTCCAGATGTACCACTTCACTTGGCTCGGTTCCCATCCCCAGTACTTCAAGGTCAGATTCAGCATCCGTAAGGGCTATGGTTCGTGAACAAAGACTAGCATGCAATTCTCCATTACGATCAGATGCATAGACCAAATATTTTTCATTAGCCGTAAACTCATAGCCACAGCTGGCCGAACTGCTTTCTGTTTCAACAATAACCTGCGTTTGATTGACGCCTTTCCATGAATTGTCTACGTTAAATAAAACGGAAACCGGATCAGCTGAAGATCTAAACAAGCCTACATCTTCCGATTGTTTAATGACCCTGCCGGAAAATACGGCTCCATTACGATTTACCTCTTCTGTTACAGTTCCTGGTTCTGCACATGAGCATGCGAAGCTTTTGGAAGGCAAATAGATTAAAATTGTCGTGAAAACCATTACCAGTAAGATCATTGTTGCAACCTTTTTCAACTCGAACAGCTCCCTTCTAAATAATTAGACGTAAAATCTTTAAAAAACGTTACTGATTTTATTTAAATCAACTTTTTTTGATTTAATGATTGACTAATGGAAATTGGTGGTATATGATTAAATCAAGAAAAGTTGATTAAGGAGTGCGATAAATGAAACAGTTAAACATCCTACAAGACGAAAGTTTAGAACAAACCTTTGAGGAGTATGAAATTAAGTTTAAAGCACTAGCTGATAAAAAGCGCCTGCAGATTATTAACCTACTTACCAAAAATGGAGAAATGTGTGTCTGTGACATCGAGCCTATGATAAATATGACACAATCTAAATTGTCCTACCATCTAAAGATATTATTAAAAGCAAGCATTATTCTTAAAGAAACCAGAGGGACATGGAGCTATTACAGCCTTAATAAACAGGAAATTAGCCATTTACTAAGCGAAGAGCTTTGCTGCTTATTTGTTCCTAATTCCCAGTAATGCTATTTTTTGACTAATAAATCAACTTTTTTTGATCTATTAATCAATATAAATTGATGAAAGTTGGTGTTTACCATGTGGATGGAGATGCTAAAAAGTTTTTTGTACATTGCAGTAGAATTAACCGTTCTTTTCGTAGGCATATCATTTCTGATTAGTCTGCTTCAAGGATATATCCCTTACGGAAGACTGGAGGAAAAGCTAGCAGGTAAAAATAAAGTAATCGCGGCACTGGGGGCAGTTGCTTTTGCCTTTATTACCCCCTTTTGCTCTTGTTCAACAATACCAGTAGTTGTTAACATGTTAAATAAGAAAATGCCTTTTGATATCGTCATGGTCTTTCTATTCGCTTCGCCAGTACTTGATCCAACCATTTTAACTATAATGGGCGTTATCCTTGGGTGGAAGGTCACCATTATATACACGGTTATTACAGCTACACTTTCAATCATTATTGGTTTTACTCTTTCCTATCTGGGATTTGAAAAGTCAGTTAAAAACGTGGTGATGACTGGCTACGAAGATCAGAATAAAAAATTCAATTTCCGACTAGCCATAATTGAGACATTGAATCTGATAAAAAGTGTTTATCCATACTTGATCGTTGGTGCCTTAATCGGTGCTATAATCCATGGTCTAGTTCCTACCGCATGGGTTTCTGACTTTTTCGGTGAAGATCATTTATGGTTAATACCTGTTGCAGCGGTAGTTGGAATTCCGTTATACGTTCGGCTTTCCAGTATGATACCGATATCACAGGTTTTAATCTTGAAGGGGATGGCCCTAGGACCTGTGATGGCAATGATGATTAGTTCTGCTGGTGCAAGCTTACCTGAGATTATCATACTTAAGTCAATTTTTAAAAAAGAGCTTGTTATTATGTTTATTCTATCAGTCGTATCCATGTCAACAATATCCGGCTTCATCTTTTATCTCATCTAAACCAAATTAAGAGGAGTGTTTAACATGAAAAATTTATTCAAAAAAGCAGAGAAAAAGAAAACAAGTTGCTGCAGTGTAATAATTGAAGAAGTAAAAGAAGAGAAAATGGCATCTGACACTATAGTTGAAGAGGCGTGTTGCTCAGAATCAGTATCCAAGTAAAAAATCTGTTCAAATAAAAAGGTTTCCATCCGGAGACCTTTTTATTTGATAGGTCCATTTCGTAAGTTTCGTTGCTCAATACCCTGACAGTTGATGTAAACTGTGACGTAGTGAAATTCTTTCTGACGCCGTTCCGGCAGAAAACTTCGCTTTCACCTGGGGTACAAGTGCGACATTTGCTCAAGCTGATGCTTTCACAGTGCCTTCTATGCAACCTGACACGGCCTTAGTCTCCTCAGAAGCATAGAACGAGTTGGCACTGTTAATCATGGTATCCCTCATTTCGATGGATGTTAAATCTATTCATGAATTGATAACTTCATGGCCATTTTAATTAAATACATCATTTTTTTCGTTATAAAAGTAATCCTGAATAAGCAAATAAACGATTGTTGTTAATAACACCAGTGATCCAGCTAAGGTCAGTGCCAGAAATGATTTAAAAACTGTCCTTGTAATTTTCGTCCATTTACGGCTTAGCCTCGTTTTTTCTTTACCGAATAGACTCACTTTTTCACAGCCTTTCCTAATACTTGGTTATTGCAGGAGTTTAAAACCCTCCACCTATACCAGATCCTCGTCGTGACTTTTCTTTTGCTATTGCAATTTCTACTTCTTTTTCTTTATCCGTTTTTTCTTGATAAGGTTTATGATAACTGTTCTTCTTTTTTCTTTTATCCAGAAAAATTATAAGGGTTATGAATACTAATAAAAAAGCTCCCCATAAAATAGTTGATAACATCGATGTATCACCTCAACTTAGTTAGAGTCAGATTGTTTTTTAACTTTGAAATCACTTTATTAACGAACTAGTTCTTCCATGTTCTATCTGTCATGTAGAAAACTGTTGCTCCAAAACAAAATATAATTATTGAAAACATCATGTACGCCGCTCCATCAATGCCTTTTACCACTACGTTCCCCACATACATTAGATAGATAGAAATTACTAGAGAGATTGTACTTGGTAACAAAACTATTAATTTTGATTTTTTTGTTTTTCTGAGCTTTTTTGTTAGGAAAACAATGCCCCACCCAACACCTAGCCCTATAACCCCAAATACGATAAATAACAATTTAATACCTCCAGATTCCTGTTTCATATGTCTTTATTGGTTAGTATTTCTTTAAAATACATAGCTAACTCTTTCATAATTCATTTTCCCCTCATTAAACCGATGAGAGCCTCGGCGTGTTAACCATGATGAAGCCTACACATTCATACTTGTTATGATGGGGAAATTTAACAAAGGATTTATATTTTTAATCTTAACATTAATTTCATTTAATTATTACAAAAATTAAATATTTGGTAATGTTGAATTTTCAATAAGCAGCTCACAGGAATTACATTACACACTTGTTTATAAATAAGTGAACCAAAGGAAGGTAA
>NZ_JBMERP010000070.1:0-19272 GCF_049310925.1 Virgibacillus sp. DJP39
TAAAAGAAGGTTTCCTGATTATCAGGAAACCTTCTTTTATTTAGTTGTTACTTCATTTTCATTTTCTTCTTTAACTTCATTATAATAATTAACTCCGAATTGAGATCCTTCAGAGACCATCTTTGCATTTTCATATTGAGCTTCGTCTTTATTTTCAACCTGATCCGGAATTCCAGCATCATCTAATGTCGATTCTTTGTTCATATTCTTTATTTTAGATGTAGTACTTTTTACAGTATCCTTAAACTTGTCACGTTTACCCTTATCCTTCAATACAAATCCTGCAACACCTGCACCTACTGCACCTACACCAGATAGTAAATACCTTTTTTTCATCGTATCACCCTTTCGTTTTTTATTTATATCTATATATATATTCCCTATTATCACTTAATAAAACATATAGAAATTAACATTTTCAATATATTTGCTGCCTATGTTATACTATTAATTAAAGAGCCTAATTTGAGGTGAAAAGCATGCAGGTTAAATGTGTTATATGTGACATAATAGAATCAATTGATGACAATTCTTTACAAGCTAAACGTCTAAGAAATCGGCGGATTCATATGTATTTATGTGAATCATGCTACACAAGAATTGAACAGAAAACGAATGAAAGACATGCAACTGGGGATTTTCAATTATACAGAAAACCAAAACAAAAAGAAGAACTAATATAAAAACAAGCCTTTACAATAATAGGGGAAGATCAGAAAATTTGGCTTATCACCAAGCCTTAGTTGCGCTAATGCAAAAAGAAAGTTTTTATACTTTCTTTCTTAACATTGAAAACCACTCGCGATTTAACTCACGAGTGGTTTTTTTAAATGCTTTGTTTTCTTTTTCTTTCCTGGTGTAATCTAAATCTATATATACCTAGAACAATTGAAATTATAATTAAACTTTCTGTTATTGGTAGACCAAAAATACTAAATATTGTCAAAATGTACGTTCCAACTGCCAGCATGATATACACAAACACATTTTTTAATAGTGGTAGTTTTCTTGCAAATCCCAGCTTATATGCAATTGAGCCAAAAACAAAGTTTAGTATATACAAAATACTGTACATGTAGTCTTCACCATAGTGCGTTAAGACAAATTCAAAAATAGCGCTATTATTCGGATCCATTTATATCCCCCGTTGATGAAAAGTGATTTAATTATGTATTATATTTCAAACTCCTTACCTATCATACTAAATCTTTTCCATCCATGCTAGTATGAACATCTGTTCGTCTATAAGATTAACATTTTGTATAAACATATAGAATGATATATACTGTTTGATGTACAAAAATTTGAGGTGAAGTTATGAATAAAATAAATTACCCTATGCTTCTTCTAGCCATTCTAGTAATTCTATCTTTTGTTTCTGTTGGGATCGGAATTGCACTACGAAATATTTGGTTTATATTATTTTTCTTATTACTGGGTTTTTCAATTATGGGGTTTGGCTTAACATTAAAAAGAAAAAGAAAGTGACTGTAAAAAACAGTCACTTTTTTCCTTTTAATATGTAGTCATTAATAATTGTTTCTTGTATGGATGGATGACACACAAGAATTGAATTATTTTTTATCATATTAACTTCTTCCCCACTGACGGTTGTTGTTACACCACCAACCTCATTCACAATAATTATCCCTGCTGCGATATCCCATGGTGATAGTCTCATTGTTAAATATCCATCCATTATCCCTTCTGCTACAAATGCAAATTCTAAGGCAGCTGATCCATATGTACGTGTACCTCTAACTTTGCGAACCAGTTTCTGCATCATCTTCTCATCGACAAGACGATTTTCACATAACCAGAAGTGATTCAAACCAATCATGGCTTTCTCAATGTCGACATGTTTTTCTAATGAAGGTATTTTATTACCGTTTTTGTAGGCACCTTCACCTTTTATAGCACTGTAGAGTACATCATCCATTACATTGTAGATGAGGCCTATTTCACCTATTCCATCATGATAAATACCAACAGATATTGCGAAGTTTCTTTTTTGTTGCACAAAATTCATTGTCCCATCAATTGGGTCGATAATCCAGACCGTGCCATCCATTGTGTTAATTTCATCACCAAAACCCTCTTCACTTAACAAAAGGTGATCTGAATACTTTGATTTAATTTTGTCTACAAAATATTTTTCTGTCTCTTTATCCATAGTCGTAACTAAATCATTTACATTGGATTTTGTATCTATTGTTAATGGTTCATCTATTTGTTCGCGAATTATTTTTCCAGCTTCCAGGACCCAACTTTTTGCATCCTGATATAACTTATTATGATTAAACTCAGTCATATCAATTACCTCCATTACTCTCCTCTATTTTATCAAATTAAAAAACTAACCACCAGTTCTGCGACTTTAGTGTGGTCAGTTTAATAAGCTAACTTAATCATTTTCAATAGAATAGAGCTGAATTCTAAGTTGCTCTAGCCTTTCTTTTGCTTTAATTATCTCCACTGTGTCATTTGCTTGTAAAGCATCAAATAACGACACAAGCTCATAATCAATTTCCATTCGGATAACAGGAATTTTTTCCTGTGCTTCTTTTCGTCTCAGAGCTTCCATTACGTATTTCATAATTACCCTTCCTTTCAGACGCTTTTATTATATATATGATGTTTAGCTTTATTTCGTTAATACTATTTTATTATATTGTTAAGATATTCCCATAAAACATCTGCCATAAACCTTTAGTTACGAAGTATCTTCCTTGACTGTACGCCTTTTTTCCTTAATAATAACAATTATAAATAACAACCTAAACACAAAAAGGGGATTGTTTGATGGATTTTAAAGGATTTAAAAAAAATGATTTTCAAACGTTTACGATTGATGGATTAGACTCCAGAATGGAGGCAATTCGAGAAAGAATACAGCCTAAGTTTCAAGCAGTCGGTGAAGAAATTAAAACTGACTTATCAAATACCTTAGGATATGATATGTATGTGCATATTGCCCAGCATGCAAGAAGAACTGTCAATCCACCAAAAGATACATGGATGGCTTTTTGCAATAATAAACGCGGATATAAACAACATCCACATTTTCAAATAGGATTGTTTGATGATCATCTATTTTTATGGTTGGCATATATATATGAGGTTCCAAATAAAAAGGAAATAGCTGAAATATTCCTAGATCATACTGATGATATAAGAAAATCGATTCCTGGTGATTATATGGTTTCACTTGATCATACAAAAAAATCAGCAACTGAGTTGGGAAGTATAAATTTAACAGAGTCTCTTGAACGGTTTCAAAATGTCAAGAAAGCAGAATTTCTGATTGGAAGACATTTCGCACCAGATAATCCTTTATTAAGAGATGGAAAGACCTTTTTAAACGAAGTTAAAAACACATTTGAAACATTATCACCTTTGTACAAATTATCAATGCGGGATAGTCAGTAAGCAATAGTATGGTTGGTATTCCACCTTCCATACTATTATTCACTACTTAAGTCTTTTCATTTGTTTTCTTGATAACAGGATAAACCTTGTACCCAGACGCTATTTCAAAATCATTGAAATACTGCTTTTCTTCACTTTTAGAGGGAACAATTTCCTTAAATCGTTTATAAGCTGAACTAATTTCTGTATCAGTCGCTGTTTTTTCATAGTACTTTTCAATGATTGAAAAAAAATGAACAATATCAATAATTTCATCTTTTGACCATAGTTCATTCAATGGATAGTGATAGTCCATTATTTCATTACTCCTTTTATAACCATCTTTGTCTAACTGATTCTGCATCCTTAATAATTGTCTTAATCAAAATATCAACGGTCGGGATATCCTGTATTCTAGCCGCTATTTGCCCTGCCCAACCAAATCCCTTTTGCTCGTTACCATCATAAATATAATCCTTATTTGCCTCACCACTAATAAACGGTTTTAATGTTTCAAAGTTAGCAAGTTCCGATTCCAAGTCAAGTATTTGTTCTGTCCACGAATTTTTTAAAGCACGTGCAGGCATCCCAAGCGAGCGTTTTATAACCACTGTTCCATTTTCATCAGCCTCTACCAAAGCCTGTTTATACAAATGGTGTGCATCAACACAGTCTTTTGTAGCTATAAACCGTGTCCCCATCTCGACTCCTTCAGCACCTAAGGCTAATGCGGCCATCATACCTTTACCATCCCCAATCCCACCTGATGCTATTACAGGAATTGATACATGCTCAACTACCTGTGGAGTTAGCACAAAGGTTCCAAGATCCCCTCGGCCAATATGACCCCCACCTTCTTGCCCAACTACCATAACAGCATCAGCTCCAAGTTCTTCGGCTTTTATTGCCTGACGTTTTGCTGCCACAAGTACTAATTTTTTAATAGGATAGTCCTTTACCATGTCCAGCACACCTTTAGGGTTACCTCCAGTCACTGAGATAACAGGTACTTGTTCATCAATGGCTGCTTGCACCATATGCTCATATGGACGCCCATGTTGACCTATGGCGAAGTTCACCCCGAATGGTTTATCTGTAAGTGATCTTAGCTTTTTTATTTCTGTACTCAGTTCTGTGTCACTCGCTAAACTCATTGCAGTGATTTGTCCCAACCCACCAGCGTTTGAAACAGCCGCTGCTAAATTTGCGTAAGCTAAATAAGCAAGGCCGCCTTGTATAATCGGGTAATCAATACCCAATAGGTCCGTTACCCTAGTCTCCCATTTCATTTGTACTACTCCCCCTCACTGAAGATTCAAAACCTTAATTCTATACTACAATGCTAGCATAAGGTAAAGTTGTTCCTCAATTTTTAAGGGTGTTTATATCATTGTAACTAGATTTATATGTTATTATTTGCTATACTACTTTCGACATTTTAATACGTACAGATGGAGTGCATTTGATGAGAGACCAAGCTAAAACACCATTATTTGATGGTTTGTTAAATCATATAGAGAAAAATCCAATACAATTTCATATCCCCGGGCATAAACAGGGTAAGGCTGTAGATAGCAGATTCCATAATTTTATTGGTGAAAATGCATTTAAAATAGACTTAATAAACATTGAACCACTAGATGATCTACACCATCCGCACGGTATGATAAAGGATGCACATGAGTTGGCCGCAGAAGCGTTTGGATCAGATTATACATTTTTCTCTGTTCAAGGAACTAGTGGTGCAATTATGACAATGGTACTAAGTGTATGTGGACCAGGTGATAAAATTATTGTACCTAGAAATGTTCATAAATCTGTTACATCGGCAATTATTTTCTCAGGCGCCACACCAATTTTTATTCATCCGGAAATTGATCACAAACTAGGTATATCACATGGAATCACGCCAACTGCTGTTAGACATGCATTAGAAGCTCACCCAGATGCAAAGGCTGTTTTAGTAATTAATCCAACGTACTTTGGTATTGTTGCGGACTTACAGGAGATAGTCAAAATCTCTCATCGGTACAATATTCCGGTACTTGTCGATGAAGCTCATGGTGTTCATATTCATTTTAATGACAAATTACCACTGTCTTCAATGCAGGCAGGAGCAGACATGGCGGCAACTAGCGTACATAAACTCGGTGGTTCCCTTACCCAAAGTTCTGTGTTAAATCTTAAAGGTGAAAGAATATCCCATGAACGTGTACAAACAGTTATGTCAATGCTAACAACAACATCAACTTCATATATATTACTGGCGTCCTTAGACGTTGCCAGGAGTCGGCTAGCAACAAATGGTTTTCAATTAGCTGAAGATACGATTCAATTAGCTAATCAATTAAGAGATAATATTAATAAGATCCCCTATTTATATTGTGTAGGAGAAGAAATCATTGGAAGTGAGGCCATATTTGGTTACGATCCTACAAAAATAATTATATCCGTAAAAGATATCGGTATCTCGGGTTATGAGGCAGAAGTATGGTTAAGAAACAATTATAAAATCGAGGTAGAACTATCCGATCTATACAACCTTCTTTGCATCATTACTCCAGGTGATTCTTTAACTACAATCAATACGTTAGAACAAGCACTTAAACAGTTAGTTGAAGAAAAAATAGACAAAAGATCCGCGAGAGAGGTTATTGTTTCTATACCTGAAATACCGTTACTGGCTTTATCACCCCGTGATGCTTTTTACGCTGAAACGGAAGTAATAAAGTTCTCGGAATCTGCTGGAAGAATTAGTGCTGAATCAATAATGGTTTATCCTCCTGGTATCCCAATATTTATTCCGGGCGAGATTATAACTGAAGATAATATAGCTTATATTCACAAAAATATAAAAAACGGTTTACCTGTTCAAGGTCTGCAGGATGAATCATTGGTAACAATACGTGTTATTAAAGAACATCGCCCATTCAAATAAGGTTTTACAAAAATAAAAGCGTTGCACCGAATTTGTGCAACGCTTTTATTTTTAATTTATTTGCAACTAGGACAAGCGCCATAAAGGGTAGTTACTTTTTCATCATCAAATTGCTCAATAATCTGTTGACAGTCTTGACAAATGATAGTTCCCACTTAGCCCATCTCCTTTGTGTTAAATATGAGTACATAAATACATTATAGTGTGTCACAATTAAAAATTCAAGCTTTATTTAGTATAACGTTATTGTTTATATTACATACTATTAATATTCGCTTAGATTTGTTCTTTTAAGAAAGTCTGTTTACTAAAAGATTTGTTATTGTTGTTAACAAAACTCTATAAACTATGACGTTGTGAAAATTTTTTCGACGACGTTCTGGTAGAATACTTCGCTTTCAACAGGTGCAAGTGTGACATCTGCTTAAGCTGACGCTATTTCAGTGTCTTCTATGTCGCCTTACACGACGGCCTTAGCCTCCTCAGAAGCAAAGAACGCTTCTTCCGGGATATTCGGACGGGTGAAGTTCATTCCTTCAGGATTCTTCGTATTTTGCCTACACTAAGCTGCGCAAAAATAAGTGACTCCACGAAAATGAAAACCAGATTTTCTTCGTGCGGTGGATTTCTAGAAGCGTTCCCCATGGAAAGCGAGTGTTTTTTCGCATTGACGGTTGATATTTTCGTGTAACGGTTGATTCCCGGGCTGTAACGGTTGATATTTCCTGATAAAGGGTGATTCTGAGGCGACGACGGCTGATATTTTTGAATAACGGTTGATTCGAAGGCCCCAACGGTCGATTTTCTTGGATAACGGTTGATTCCACGGCACCAGAAGCCACCCGTGTTAAGTTATATAGCAGTTTTTATCAACTGGAGGGTTAAATTGGAACAAAACTTACAATAATAGCCTAAAAAAAAAATCACCCGTTTAGTCGGATGATTTTATTGTAACCATTAGTTAATTTTAATTAAATTGGGATCAACAATTTCATAACCTTGATTACGTAGGCCAACCACGATGTCGTGTAATGCATTTGCAGTCCACTCTCTGTCGTGCATTAAAAGGTTAGCTCCTGGCTTAAGAAGACTGTATGGAATATCGATTTCTGGAGCTTTTCCAGTTACCATAGCTTTAGTTAATTTTTTTGCATTCATGTAAGGTTTAAAATAATCGTACCCATAAGACCAGTTCATAAGAACCATACCTTGTTCTTGAACAATTTGTTTGGAATAGTCCGTGTTTGCACCATTAGGAGCGCGGAAAAACAACGGTCTCTGACCTATAATTTCCTCCACCAGATTGTTGATGCTAACGATTTCTTCCTTTTGTTCTTCTTTCGAAAGGTCAGGTAAAAAAGGATGATTATATGTGTGATTTCCTATAATAAAGCCCATCTCATGAATCTTTTTTAAAGCCTCTTTTTCTTCAGGAGTATCTAGAAAATGTCCGTTCACAAAAAAGATTGCACCCGCATCCAATGCTTTTAGGGTTTTTGCCATTTCGACGGCGTGTTCGTCTGGTGCATCATCAATTGTAAGCAATACTACCTTTTCGTTTGTTGATTTTTCTAGTGGTTGTACTAGCCAGTTTTGTTGATTAACTTTGTATTTTGGCTCAACAGGTTCAACTGTGACTGGTTCTAATTCTTTCTTTTTTTCTTTCTCTTCTTCCTTATCTTTCGAACCTTGATCTTCTTGCTCCGGAGTTAACTCTGGCTCTGTTCCTACATTATTCTCTTCTCCATTAACTGTAACTGACTCTTTTTTTTCTGAACAGGCACTTAATAATACAATAAATAGTAATAAGCAAACAAAAATAATTTTTTTCAATGTAGTTCCCCCTTAGATGTATAATTCTTTATAAAACTATTATACCTACTTCATGTATAAATTTGCTATAGTTTTATGAATTAAATTCTATAGATTGTGGTAGATTAAGTTTACTGTTAGAGAATAGTTGGGAATAGACAAAATATGCCAAATAGTATTTTTACTAGTTCATTTGCAAATAGCAGGTACATTAGTTGAACTATGTCTTTTCATATGTTTTAATACATAATTGTGACTAAAATTGTATTGATAACGAAAATTGGCGATTGGGAAGGATGTTGTTTATGAAAAAAGTAACACGTGTTTTTTGGATTTCATCAATTATTGCAATCTTATTCATTATCTGGGGTATTTGGGAAGATAGTAATATGCAATCCGTTACTTCAAAAATTCAAGAGTATATTGTCAACCAATTTGGTTGGTTCTACTTATTTAGTGCAACTGGTTTTTTAATATTTGCTTTATATCTTGTCTTTTCAAAATACGGAAATATTAAGCTTGGAAAACCTGGTGACAAACCTGAGTATTCCTATATTACCTGGTTTGCCATGTTGTTTAGTGCTGGTATGGGTATTGGTCTCGTATTTTGGGGTGCTGCAGAACCGTTGTCACATTTCCATACTCCACCATATGGTGAAGCTGGATCTGTTGAAGCAGCAAAAGCAGCAATGCAATATAGCTTTTTCCACTGGGGACTTCACCCATGGGCCGTATATGCGACTATAGCCCTTGCGCTTGCCTATTTTAAATTTAGAAGACAATCTTCTGGTGTTGTAAGTGCTATTCTCGAGCCACTATTTGGTGATAAGATGAAGGGTGGCTGGGGGACGTTAGTTGATACTATCGTTGTTTTCGCAACTGTATTTGGTGTTGCGACATCCCTTGGATTTGGCGCCATCCAAATTAGTGGAGGTTTATCATTTGTGTTTGGCTGGGATCAAACCTTAACAATGCAAATGATCATTATTTTGGTTGTAACTGTTCTATATTTGATATCAGCAATGACTGGGTTAAATAAAGGAATTAAATACTTAAGTAACGCAAATATTGTACTTGCCTTATTGCTTATGGCGTTTTTACTAATCATCGGTCCTACTGGATTTATCATGGATTTGTTTACAGATACATTTGGTAGTTATCTACAAAATCTGCCTAGCATGAGCTTTAGAACAACTCCATTTGATGAAACAGGTACATGGATAGAAGGTTGGACCATGTTCTACTGGGCATGGTGGATTGCTTGGGCGCCATTCGTAGGTACCTTTATCGCCCGTGTTTCTCGAGGCAGAACAATACGAGAATTCGTATTAGGAGTGCTGTTGGTTCCTACCATTTTTGGGGCTTTATGGTTCTCTGTATTTGGAGGATCAGCAATCTATCTTGAAATGTTTCAGGATACGGATATTATCCATTATGTAACAGACTTTGGTAAGGAAACTGCATTATTTGCTGTTCTACAGCAATTTCCATTAGGTATGGTCATGTCAATCATTGCTATTCTGCTGATCAGCACGTTTTTCATTACTTCAGCGGACTCTGCCACATTTGTGTTGGGAATGCAAACTACCGGCGGCAGTCTATACCCACCAAACATTGTAAAATTTATATGGGGAATAATTCAATCAGGTGCAGCTGCGATATTACTGTGGCGAGGTGGTCTTGAAGCACTTCAAACTGCATCGATAATTGCTGCATTCCCATTTACGATAATTATGATACTGATCGTTTTTTCCATGTTAAAGTCATTTAAAGAAGAGGGTAGGAATTCGGATTTAATGAGAAAAAAATAGATAGTATGGGTGTTAGGTAAATCTCCTACTCCCCTAGACACAAAAAAGGAAGCTATGCACTTGGCATAGCTTCCTTTTTGTTCGCGATGATTTATTTCATCATATGGATTGGAGTACCCATAGCTACTTCTGCAGCTTCCATTGTTATTTCCCCTAAGCTAGGGTGTGTATGGATAGTTAATGCAATATCTTCAGCAGTCATACCAGCCTCAATTGCTAAGCCTAACTCAGCAATCATATCACTAGCATTTGGACCAGCTATTTGAGCTCCGATTACCAAACCATCTTCTTCTCTAGTGATTAATTTCAAGAAGCCGTCACTGTCATTAAGAGATAATGCGCGACCATTTGCAGCAAATGGAAACTTCGATGCTTTTGCTTTGTATCCAGCTTCTTTAGCATCAGCTTCAGAGTATCCAACTGTTGCAAGTTCTGGATCAGAAAATACCACAGCTGGAATTGCTACGTAATCAATCTCTGATTTTTCACCACTAATTGCCTCTGCAGCAACTTTTCCTTCATAAGAAGCTTTGTGAGCAAGTGGTGGTCCTGCAACAATATCGCCTATTGCATAAATGTTATCGATATTTGTACGACACTGTTTATCGATTTTGATAAGACCTTTGTCATCAACTTCAATTCCTACTTGTTCCAAACCTAATTCTTCTGTGTTCGGACGACGCCCGACAGTAACTAGTACGTAGTCAGCATCAACTGTTTCTTCTTTGCCTTTTGATTCATACGTGACCTTTACACCATCTTTTGATTCTTCTACACCTTTAGCCATTGCTTCAGTTACAATAGAAACGCCTTTCTTTTTCAAACGTTTCTTAACCACTTGTGTCATTTGCTTCTCAAACCCACCAAGAATATCTTTTGTACCTTCTAAAATTACAACTTCAGTACCAAAGTTAGCATAAGCTGACCCTAGCTCAGTTCCAATATATCCCCCACCAATTACAACCATTTTCTTAGGGATTTCTTTTAGGTTCAAAGCACCTGTTGAATCTAACACTCGGTCAGAAAATTTGAAGCTCGGAATTTCAATTGGTGAAGACCCTGTAGCAATAATACAATTATTAAATGTGTATGTTTGTGAATTTTTATCATCCATCACTTTTGCAGTATTCTTATCAACAAAATACACTTCACCTTTTACGATATCAGCTTTATTGCCTTTTAATAACCCTTCAACACCGGAAGTAAGTTTATTAACAACTTTACCTTTCCATTCCTGTACCTTTGAAAAGTCTACTGAAACGTTTTCCGTTGTAATTCCCATATCTTCGCTTCCATGAGCATATTCAGTTCTGTGTCCTGCTTGAATCAAAGCCTTTGAAGGAATACATCCAACGTTTAAACAAACGCCCCCTAATGTTCCTTTCTCTACAATTGTTACTTTTTGACCTAGCTGAGCAGCACGGATGGCAGCTACATAGCCACCTGGTCCTGCCCCAACAACTAACGTGTCTAATTCAATTGGGAAATCTCCTACTACCATAATTTACCCCTCCATCATAATTAATTGTGGATCGTTCAACAAACGTTTAATCTGGTTCAATGCCAATTGTGCCGTTGCACCATCTACAATTCTGTGATCAAAACTCAATGATAGCGCTAATACTGGCGCGATAACTATTTCCCCATCGCGTACTACAGGCTTCTCAGCAATACGTCCTATCCCTAAGATTGATGCTTCAGGGTAGTTAAGGACCGGCGTAAACCATTGCCCTCCTGCAGAGCCAATATTTGTAATTGTACTAGTAGCACCCTTCATCTCATCTGATGCAAGTTTACCATTACGTGCTTTATCTGCCAATTCGTTTATCTCTTGTGATATGGCAAAAACTGATTTACGATCTGCATTTTTTACAACTGGCACTAATAAGCCTTTATCCGTATCAGCTGCAATACCAATATTGTAATAATGTTTGTAGATAATTTCATCTGTGTCATCGTCTACTGCTGAACCTAGGATTGGGTACTTTTTCAACGTAGATACAAGAGCTTTAGCTACATATGGCAAGTAAGTCAATTTAATATCTTGTTCTGCAGCAATTGCTTTGAATTTCTTACGGTGTGCAACAAGTTCTGTTACATCTATTTCATCTAATAATGTAACGTGTGGTGCTTTCGTTTTAGAATTGACCATCGCTCTTGCGATTGATTTACGAATACCACTCATTTTTTCGCGTGTTTCAGGATATTCATCTTTTGGAGCTGAAACTTCTTTAGACGTTGTTTTTTCATCTGCCTGTTTCGTTTCTTGTTCCTCAGACGATTCTTGTATCTCAGACTTCTGATCGCCACTTAAGAATTTATCAATATCTTCTTTAAGAACTCGACCATTTTTTCCAGAACCACTTACTTTCTGAATAGAAACCTCTTTTTCACGCGCATATTTCCTTACAGATGGCATTGCAATAACACGCTTGTCATCTGACGGTTCCGACTTAACTGTTTCAGAGGTATCTTTTTCCTTTTTAACATCTTTTGAAGAATCCTCTTCTTCTTTTTCTGGCTTATTCTGTTTATCTTCCTTTTCTTCTGGAGCTGATTCTTCTGCTTCAGGCTCTTCTTCTTCTTCTTCTTCATAGCCTTCTGCATCAATTGTGATAAGCGTGTCGCCAACTACTGCAACAGTACCTTCACTAACATGGACTTTTTTAACTGTTCCCTCTACAGGAGAAGGAATCTCAACAACTGCTTTATCATTTTGGACTTCACAAAGTACGTCGTCTTCTTTTAATTCATCGCCTTCTTTAACAAACCACTTAACAATCTCACCTTCATGGATACCTTCGCCAATATCAGGCATTTTGAAATTATAAGCCATAATTACTACCTCCTTTTATTAAAAGTTGATTACTTGGTTAACTTTTTCTACGATGTCTTTATAATCTGGTAGCCATACATCCTCTGCTTGTGAAAATGCATAAACTGTATCTGGTGCAGTTACTCTTAAAATTGGTGCTTCCAAATGTAAAATAGCACGTTCTTGTATTTCAGAAATAACCTGTCCTGCAATTCCTGCTTGTCGTTGAGCTTCTTGTACAAACACAACACGATTTGTTTTCTTAACTGATTCTAGTATGGTATCAATATCAACAGGTGATACCGTACGTAAATCAATTACCTCTGCGTCAATATCATTTTTCTCTAATTCTTCTGCAGCTTTTAAAGACGCGTGCACCATTGCTCCATATGAAATTAAAGTTACGTCTTTACCTTCGCGTTTGACATCTGCCTTACCTAGTTCAATCGTATATTCATCTTCAGGTACCTCACCACGAAATGAACGATATAGTTTCATATGTTCGAGGAATAGAACTGGGTCATTATCACGAATAGCTGCAATTAAAAGACCTTTTGCATCGTGTGGTGTTGATGGGATAACAACTTTAATTCCTGGTTGTTGAGCAATTAACCCTTCCAATGAATCAGCATGTAACTCAGGAGTGTGAACCCCACCGCCAAATGGTGAACGAATCGTAATCGGTGCTGATTTAGAACCTCCAGAACGGTAACGCATCCGAGCCATTTGGCCATTAATTGAATCCATTGCTTCATAAACAAAGCCGAAGAATTGAATTTCCGGCACTGGACGATAGCCTTGCAATGCAAGTCCAATGGCCAATCCACCAATACCTGATTCAGCAAGTGGTGTATCAAAAACACGTTCTTCTCCAAATTCATCCTGCAGGCCTTCTGTAGCACGGAAAACTCCACCGTTTTGTCCTACGTCTTCACCAAAGACAAGCACATTTTCATCGTTTTTTAGTTCCGTACGCATTGCGTCAGTAATCGCTTGAATCATTGTCATTTGTGCCATGATTTACTTCGACTCCTTTTCCTTGTATTCTTCCAGTTGCTCTTGCAAGTTCTTAGGAAGTTCTTCATACATGTTGCCAATCAAGTCTGTCACTGTTTGTTTTGGCTGCTCATCAGCCTTCTTAATGGCTTTCTTAATATCATCTTTAGCCTCTTCAATTACTTTATTTTCCTCTTCTTCAGACCACAACTTTTTACCTTCTAAATACTTACGGAAACGTACTAGTGGATCTTTTTTCTCCCATTCATTGTCAAGCTCATCTGTACGATAACGTGTAGGGTCGTCCCCTGCCATCGTATGTGGACCATAACGATACGTTAGGGCTTCAATTAATGTAGGTCCCTCTCCATTAATAGCACGTTCTCTGGCGTCTTTAGTTGCAGCATAAACAGCCAGTACATCCATTCCGTCAATTTGTATTCCTTCTATTCCAGCTGCAACACCTTTTTGCGCTAGTGTTTTTGATGCTGTTTGTTCTTCTACAGGCACAGAGATAGCGAAGTAGTTATTCTGAACAAAGAAAATCGCCGGTGCTTGAAACGCACCTGCAAAGTTCATTCCTTCATAGAAATCACCTTGCGATGTACCACCGTCACCAGTATACGTAATAGCTACTGCCTTTTTACCGCGCTTTTTCATTCCTAATGCAACACCGGCTGCTTGTGTTATTTGAGCGCCAATAATAATCTGTGGACTTATAGCGTTTACATCTTCAGGAAACTGGTTACCATGAAAATGCCCTCTTGAGAATAAAAATGCTTGATATAATGGAAGACCATGCCAAATAATCTGTGGTACATCACGATATCCCGGCAATATGTAGTCTTCTTTCTCCAAGGCAAATTGACTACCTAACTGGGAAGCTTCCTGACCTGCTGTTGGTGCATAGAAACCCAAGCGCCCTTGTCGATTCAACGCAATAGAACGTTGATCAAGCATACGTGTATAGACCATTCTGCGCATAAGCTCTTTCAATTCATCATCTGAAAGATCAGGCATATCGTCCTTATTAACTATTTTTCCATTTTCATCTAGAATCTGGAACATTTCGAACTGACTTTCAACACTTTCAAGTACATGTTTCAAAATAGTTCACCTCTACCTTTCTTATTTCCAATTTTTATTTGTCTTTTCTAGCCTTCCCAATCTACGAAAAAACTTTACCCATTTGCTCTTAATCTTGTTCCCTTTTTGGAAAGTCACTAATCTTTTGAATAAGTTATTTGTTAACTGTTATATAATCGATGTGATTTTCACTAGTACAAGATAATTACATAACCAAAGTTTAGCTCATTTATACCAATTTGGTCAATAACTTTGCTCTTATTTCAAGATAAACATTGAACTGTACTCGTATTTCATATTTCTGTTACATAACGAAAGAACAGCTGTATTAGTCACAAAAAAAAAGACTAAACCCGTATAGGATTTAGCCCTTCATTCATTATGCATATAGTTTTTACTTTTCGTATTCGACATCAATCTCTGCTGCTTCATAAAATTCCTTTTTCAATTGGTTGTATTTTTCTGTATGTTCATTAAATACTTTATTGGCAGCTAGGACCTTTTGATAACTTTCATTGATTTTCTTGATATGAGTCGTTAAAACTTCCTGATCCAAATCTTCTTTTTGAAGTAAAGTGTACAATTCTTTTTCTAAAGTGAGTGAACTTACATATGCTTTATTTAACTCTTGATAAGCATCATAGCGATCCACCATAATATCATACATGGCATTTGCCTTATTTTTGGCTTTTTCATCTTCAAGTTCTGTTATAAGTTCCTTTACTTTCAAAAATTCTTCCTTTGCGGCTTCAATACTTTCTTTTTCAATCACTATCTTATTTTTTCTTTTTTCAATTACATCAATCGCCTCTTTGGAAATTGATTTTATTTTATCAAACTCATCCATGCTCAAATCAACAATCTTACTATAAAGTTCCTGTTCTTTTTTCTCAAGCTCTACAATTTCTTTTTGTTGTTTTTCAAATGATTCTTCAAGTGATACAGCTTTTTCTAGATGGCTATAAATCTCCTTGGATGGTGATGAACCGTTACATCCAGACAAAAATGCGATTAAACCGACGAATAAAATGATAGCTGACTTTCTATATGACACTTGACCATTTCCTCCTTTATCCTGTTCATAAAAATTAAGAATTCAAATTTATAATAGTAGTATAACATACATATGTTTAGCTTAAATACGATATACGTAACTATATCATATTTATCAATATTTGCTAGCATTTATGGTAGAATAAAAAATATGTAAAAAGTAGGGGTGAAGACATCATGTTAACAATGAAAGATATTGTAAGGGAAGGACATCCGGCTTTACGAAAAACAGCAATGGATGTTGCAAATCCTCCTAGTAAAGAAGAAAAAGAACTTTTAGAAGACATGTTACTGTTTCTTAAAAATAGTCAAGATGAAGAAATTGCACGTGAATATGAGTTGCGGGCTGGTGTTGGCCTGGCCGCAACCCAACTTGGAGTACTTAAACGAATGTTAGCAGTTCATTTTGAGGACGCCAATGGAAAAAAATATAGTTATGGTTTGTTTAACCCTAAAATTGTAAGTCATTCTGTCGAAAAAGCTTATTTAACCAGTGGTGAAGGTTGTCTTTCTGTAGATCGAAGTGTTGAGGGTTATGTGCCAAGATACGCTCGGATCACACTCAAGGCAATTGATCTTGAAGGGAATGAATTGAAGCTAAGACTTCGTGATTACGCAGCAATCGTCTTCCAACACGAAATTGATCATTTAAATGGCGTTATGTTCTATGATTACATCGACAAAAACAATCCACTTGTGGCACCAGAAGATGCAAAAGCAATTAATTAGTACCAAGCATTCAGCTGTACTTTTCAGGTGAATGCCTAGGTAGCTATAATGAATAAGATTTCTTTACGAGTAAAAAGTAAATACATAATTATAGGTTCTCATCTATGAAAATTGATTTTTTTTGCATAAATCAGGTTTTTTTATTTCAATATTGCTCAAACAGTACTATACTATAAATAATAGGGATTGGATCGGTAGAACGTTTATGTTGCTTTCTTAAGAATAGGAAAGGAGATGCATGATAACATGTTAAAACGCCTAAAAGAAAAGCTAAAGAAACGCTGGAAGGATTTTTTAGGCCGAGGAAGAGTACCATCAGCTTATAAGAAAGACTACCATAAATAAAGCCAATCACATTAAACAAATGCTACGGAGACTTTGAAACTTATTAAGCTTGACGAACGGATGTACGAAACGTATATAATACACTTATTGCTCGTTATAAGGTGAATTCGTAAAGACATACAAAAAGGTACAGCTGTCTGGAATCCGTCAGCTTTATTAAATAATGTTAAAAATAATCCATGCCTAAGAAACTTTTTCTTATAAAAATAAAAAAATAGAATTGATAGGAGAGATGAAATGATTTTTAAAGTTTATTATCAAGAAGTCAAAAGTGAAATACCTGTCCGCGAACGAACGAAGGGCCTTTATATTGAGGCAGAAACAGAAAGAGAAGTCCGTGATAAATTAGTGAATCGTGAATACAATATTGAATTCATCCAACAATTAGACGATGCACACTTAGCGTATGAGCAGCAATCAGAAAATTACACAGTGGAGACTATATAACTTATGAAATTCGTAAAGAATGATCAAACAGCAGTATTTTCATTAGGTGGATTAGGAGAAATTGGAAAGAACACATACGCAGTTCAATTTCAGGATGAAATTATTCTAATCGATGCGGGAATTAAATTTCCAGAAGATGAATTATTAGGAATAGACTATGTAATACCTGATTATACGTATTTAATACAAAATCAGGACAAAATTAAAGGACTAATTATAACTCACGGTCACGAAGATCATATCGGAGGGATTCCTTACCTTCTACGGGAAATCAATATACCAATTTATGCAGGTAAGCTTGCATTAGGTCTAATAAGAAACAAGTTAGATGAGCATGGATTATTACGTAAAGCCAAGTTAACTGCTATACAAGAAGATGATGTTATTAAGTTCCGCAAGACATCAGTTTCATTCTTCCGTACGACACATAGTATTCCAGATTCTTATGGAGTAGTTGTAAAAACGCCACCAGGAAATATTGTACACACTGGTGACTTTAAGTTCGACTTTACGCCAGTTGGCGAACCAGCAAACATAGCTAGAATGGCTGAGATTGGTAAAGAAGGTGTACTTTGTCTTCTCTCTGACAGTACTAATAGTGAAGTTCCTGGATTTACTATGTCTGAAAGAGTTGTCGGCAAAAGCATAGATGAAATCTTCGGTCGTGTTACTGGCAGGTTGATATTCGCTACATTTGCATCAAATATCTACCGCCTGCAACAAGTAGTGGAGTCGGCAGTGAAACATAATCGTAAGGTGGCTGTATTTGGTCGTAGTATGGAAAATTCAATTGCTATTGGACAAGAACTGGGTTATATAGATGCCCCTAAGGGAACATTTATCGATTCACATCAAATTAACCGCCTTCCAGCTCACGAAGTTGTAATGCTTTGTACAGGTTCTCAGGGTGAACCAATGGCTGCATTGTCACGCATTGCCAACGGCACCCATAGACAAATCCAAACTATACCTGGCGATACTGTTGTATTTTCGTCATCACCAATACCGGGTAATAATGTAAGTGTTAGTCGTATTATTAATAAACTGTATCGTGCAGGTTCTGACGTAATCCATGGTCCATTAAGCGATGTGCATACTTCCGGACATGGTAGTCAGGAAGAACAAAAGCTAATGCTGCGTTTAATCAAGCCTAAATACTTCATGCCGATTCATGGTGAATACCGTATGTTGAAAGAACACACTAAGCTTGCAGAAGCTTGTGACGTTAAGCCAGAAAATAGCTTTATAATGGATATAGGGGATGTATTAGCACTTGGCAAGGATAATGCAATGGTTGCTGGTAAAATCCCTTCAGGTTCGGTTTATGTCGATGGTAGTGGTATTGGAGACATTGGCAATATAGTTCTTCGTGATAGAAGGATTCTGTCAGAAGAAGGTCTTGTCATTGTAGTAGTGAGTATTAATATGAGAGAATTTAAAATATCTTCAGGGCCTGATATCATCTCACGTGGATTTGTTTACATGCGTGAATCAGAAGACCTGATAAATGAAGCACAAAAACTTGTTTCCTCCCATCTCAACAAAGTTATGGAAAGAAAGACAACACAATGGTCTGAAATTAAAAATGAAATTACAGACACGATTGCTCCGTTTTTGTTTGAAAAAACAAAACGTAGACCAATGGTATTACCTATCATTATGGAAGTATAAGTATTAAAAGAATAAAAGATCCAGCGCCTTAAACGCTGGATCTCGTTACAAAAGGAAGCGCTGAAATTGGCGCTTCCTTTTGTAATTTTATGATTTATAATTGTGGCGAATGATTGATTTTTTTCCTTCAGGCTGTAGAGAGGTTATGTCAACTATATTAG
>NZ_JBMERP010000071.1:0-19084 GCF_049310925.1 Virgibacillus sp. DJP39
TCAATACCTGGTTGTTTGTTTTGATGCTGCGGTGGGAAAGGCGCGTTATATTTATGATGACCCATATGCTTTCCTCCTAGAAGACAATTCCAGGTAATGTATTCTTTTAGGAATTGTTAGGTTCTTATGAAAATGTAAAAATTATGGCCATTCTCTATAGCCCTTTATCAGCTAGCGATATATTGATTATTAAAAAAGCACTTTTACAGGCTTTTTTCATACAATTATTTTAGAGGTGATAAAAAGTGACAAGAGTAAAATTTACAGAGAGTGACATTGATTTGGTGGCAAGGATGATGAGGGCAGAAGCTGAAGGTGAAGGGCAATTAGGGATGCTTATGGTTGGTAATGTAATTGTAAATCGACTAAAAGCCAGTTGTTTAGATTTTAAAGAGTTAACTTCAATAAGGGATGTGATTTTTCAAGTCCAAGGAGGAAATTATTCTTTTGAAGCAGTACAAAAAGGCAATGTTTTTTATAATAGAGCAAGAGGTGTAGAAAAAAAATTAGCCAAACAAGTCCTAAACTATTGGAGACAGCACCCTTCCCAGTATGCTCTTTGGTATTTCAATCCGTATGCTGAATGTCCACCCACATGGTACGGTCAACCATTTACAGGACAATATAAACAACATTGTTATTATGAACCAGAGGCTAATACATGCGAAGGCGCTTATAGATATTAGAAAGATTGGCTTATCACTAAGCCTGATAGCGGCACTTATGCAGAAAGAAAGTTTTTAAAATTTCTTTACTGCTTAAAAAACCCCTACACTGTGGGGATTTTTGATCGTTAAACCGTCAACCACGCTCAAAGTTTAAGAACGAATTTTATTTTTCAATGGAGACAACTTCTATCGACGTAAATGGTTGTCAATGAATAACATTAAATAATTTCGAGCTTTCAAAAACCATTTATTCCCTTTCACCCAATAATCCCAAATATAAAGCCTACAGCCACAAAGAAAGTAATAGTAATCCGAATATGTTGAAATAAATATAGAGGTTGTAGACGATTACCCTTAAACTAACCGCAGCAACAGAGTTAAAAAATTGAAACTTAAGTCTTTAGCCACTCGTCTATCCTAATGAAGGGGGTTTTGGGATGATTACAAGAAAGTTATCATTAATTTTACTTCTATCAATTATATTGGTAGCTTGTAATAATCAAACAACTGAAGATTCAGGAGATCAAATGGGAAATCCAACTGCTGAAGAAATCTTATCCAAGAATAAGGATGCAGACATTTTCCTCCTAAACGGTGTTGTATATAGTAATGCGGAAGATATTGAATGGGTTAATGAACAGGAATTAACTTCAGATGAAGAAGTTGGTGAGATTAAAAAACAAACCAAAGATAGTAAAGCATTCGAGAATTATTCTGCTACCAAACTGCCAGTTGGAACTAAATTATACAAACCTGTCAAAAAGGGTGACATCTATATAGTA
This sequence comes from Virgibacillus sp. DJP39, assembly GCF_049310925.1. Classification (NCBI taxonomy): domain Bacteria; kingdom Bacillati; phylum Bacillota; class Bacilli; order Caryophanales; family Bacillaceae; genus Virgibacillus; species Virgibacillus sp. DJP39. The sequence goes on from NZ_JBMERP010000071.1 coordinate 1,451, forward strand.
AAAGTGGATGGTAAGGAAATACGATATTTAGGATTGAGAGAAGGATAACCCAATTATATTATTGTGCCAAATTATTTTACCTTTTATTGGCGGTGGTTTCCGATGAAGAAAGTATAAATATCAAAGGAGACCAGAGCGAAGTTATAAATTTAATAGTAAAGTTGTAGAGCATTTTCTTTGTAATAAGGAATGCTTTTTATCTTTGTCTAAAATTAAAAAGGAGATTTATATAACAATAACAATATAATAAAAGGCAATAATATTTTATTATGTAACGATAAAATGTGTGTTAAAGTCAAATTAACAATAATTAAGTGAGGTGTTTTTTATGAAACGAGGTTCAACAATCTTTTTAAAAATAGCTCTTTTTCTTATTGGAGCTCCGATTCTCGCTTTATGTATATTTGGGTTGCCTATACTAGGTAAAGAAGCAGCAGAAAGTAATTCGGAGTTCGCTTATGTACTATATGGCATTTTAATAGTTATGTATGGATCAGCAATCCCATTTTTCGTTGCATTGTATCAGGCTTTTAAATTAAGTTATATTGACAAGAACAAAGCGTTCTCGAAAATTTCTGTAAAATCTTTAAAAAATATAAAATATTGTGCAATCACAATCAGTGGCTTATATGTGGTTGGTATGCCACTCTTCTATATCTTTGCGGAGTTAGACGACGCCCCAGGTGTCATATTAATTGGAATGATCTTTATTTTCGCTTCAATGGTGATTGCAGTCTTTGCCGCTGTTCTTCAAAGGCTTTTACAAGTAGCCATCGATATAAAATCAGAAAATGACTTAATAGTATGAGGTGAATAATTTGAGAATAATAATCAATATTGATGTGATGTTGGCTAAACGGAAGATGAGTGTTACAGAACTTTCGGAAAGAGTTGGAATAACAATGGCTAACCTTTCTATATTAAAAAACGGAAAGGCAAAAGCTATTAGACTTTCAACTCTAGAGGCAATTTGTAAGGCTTTAGAATGTCAGCCTGGGGATCTTCTTGAATATCAAAGTGAAGTTGACAATCAAGACCAAACCATTTAACAAATTAAACTTAGATAAATAGTCACTGTTCCTTTTATGGTAATATAATTCATATTTAAAACAGGAATGGGTTAAGAAAGAGATTATAGTCGTTATGATTTTAGATAAAGGCTGTTTTCTAAAAGATTGTTGTTGACACAAAATCTATAAACTGCGACATAGCTGCTATGTTAATTTATTTCCTACCACTCTTTACTAGATTGGTGCCGACCCAGCACTGCGGAAAAACACTCACTTTCCATGGGGAACGCTTCAGCCTCCTGAGCTGAGCAAAAACCGCTCACTGCGGGGTCTTCAGACTGTTCCTTTCCCATTGGATAAGGAAAGCTTCTAGAAATACATTTTCGAGGAGTCTCGCATTTTTCCGCAGCTTAGATAGCTTTCTGTTCAAGGGAAACATAGGATTCTTAGTGGAGGCAGAATACGTAGACTCCTGCTTAGAACAGCGCGAGTCCGAAGACCCCGGAAGAAGCGTCCTTTGCTTCTGAGGAGGCTGAGGCCGTGCCCGCGGCATAGAAGACACTGTGAAAGCGTCAGCTTGAGCAGATGTCGCACTTGTACCCGGAGTGGTGAAAGCGAAGTATTCTGCCGGAACGGTGGTGAAACAATTCACTACGTCGCAGTTTATATCAACTGCGAAGGTTAAAAAGCAACAAAACTTACGGAAAGAGCCTATATATAAAATGCTTTAGTTTAAACTAAATATACGAAAAATCTCAGTTCACTGAACTGAGATTTTACTGTTTTAATTACAAATACCACTCAAATACGTTGCAATTAGTTATGCTTTTGAGGATTGCGATAGGGAACGGAACCCATGAGTTTTGTGGACTTCTACTTTTGTTTAACTATCTCACCCTTAGCATAGGAAGAAGGTTCCTTATTGGTTAACTCATCCTATTCTTCTGGTTTGTATTCAACTGGTTTATTTTTCTTACCCAGAATTCCTTTGCGTACCTGTTTGACCCAGAAACCACCATTGATCTGCTTAGGCTCATAGGAAATGATAAAGGCTTTGGGATCAATTGTTTTTATTGTTTCATAAAGCTTTAATTCATATTTTCTTGGAGTAAGGATTTGCATGGCTAAACGATCACCATCCATTCCATACGCAAACCAGCTTGTCACACCATAACCCTTATCGCGGAGCTTGCGTGTGAATTCAAGATTCGGATCAGTCGATATAACATTAACCGTGATGTAACCTAGTGCTAGCTTCTCTTCTATCTTTGATCCAACAACTACACCTATTCCAAAACCTAGCGCATAGGCTACGATATTTTGAATTTGATCCAGATTATCCAGTACTAATCCTAACCCTATAACATAAACAACAATCTCAAACATGCTGATAAACGCCGCAATGTATTGGCGACCTTTCAAAGTTAATATCATGCGAAGTGTATACAGGGAGACGTAAACAACGTTTATGATTAGAATAATTGCTACCATAATATAAGCATTTTCAAGCAAAGTAAAACCTCCAATAAAGTTTAATCATTTTTTATTTATTTGGGCCATATACCCGTTTTTCGACGGATGATTGTTTTCCACGTAAACGTTTTTGTAACGTCTCCCTCCAACTTGGTGCTAATAAACCGCAGGAAGCAAGTTCATCAGCTTGATGAAGATCGTTTTTGTAAACATGCATCACTTCATTACACGCTGCAATCGTCCATTGTGGATAGGGTCGTTCGATAATTTTCAACGAACTTCCACCAGCTATATTCCCTTCCTTAAGTACACGGAAATACCACCCAGTTCGACCGCTGTTTTGTATCTGTAGGGCCAGGTCAAGCACACGAAACCTTCGGGCAGGTTTCCAGCAAGGTTGTCTGGGCTGGGCAACCTGAATAATTGCATCACTTAGCTCAAATGTGTCACCGATGCAAATGGAAAATTCATCAACGCCTTCAACTGCAAGGTTTTCTCCCATCGCACCAATACCAATTTCATCTGTATTAAGCTGCTTTTTCCAAAAATTATAATGTTCAGCTGGATAAGCAAATATCGCTTTCTCAGGTCCGCCGTGGTTCTTGGTATCTGCTACCTCGTCATTTTCAAGACCTGTCTTACTCAACCAGAGATTCCCGGTCACTTCTTTTTTAAACATCCCACTTTCCCATGGTTTGTCCAAGCGGTCACTTGCATCGGGGTCACCAGCTCGCTTCACTTTTCCAGTCAAAATTTTAGCTGCAAACGGAACGTTCATCATGCTACCTGCCCCTCATTTATGATATAGTTGATTGATTAGAAATCTGGCTCAATCCAATTACTAATGATTAGATATGTAAAGCTTTCATTATAAGAGTTACACAAATTATAATTCTCTTTTACTAAATATACAAACGAGGAATGATTTTATGAATAAACAATTAAAAAAAGCAACGTTTGCCGGCGGCTGTTTCTGGTGTATGGTTAAACCCTTTGACAAATGGGACGGAGTCAATGCAGTAGTATCCGGATATATAGGTGGGCATGTTGAAAACCCAACCTATGAAGACGTTAAAACAGGTGAAACTGGCCATTACGAAGCCGTTGAAATCACGTATGATCCAGAAATCATATCTTATCAAACAATTCTACCTCTGTTTTGGCAACAAATTGACCCTACTGATGACGGAGGACAATTTCAGGACCGTGGCGACTCATACCGTGCTGCCATTTTTTATCATGACAGCAACCAGTTATTCGCCGCAGAAGTGTCAAAAAAAGAATTAGAACAAAGTGGTAAATTTACTAAACCCATTGTGACAGAAATTCTACCTGCAACAACTTTTTATCCTGCAGAAGATTATCATCAGGAATTCTACAAAAAAAATAAACAGGAATATGAAGGAGATCGAGCAAAATCCGGCAGAGATGAGTTTATAGAAGAAGTTTGGAAAGTGGACTGATTTAATTAGCGTTTACGGTTACAACGCTATCCGGGAAATATATTCAGCACAACAGGTTTCATAAGTAAGGAGCTGACAGTTTGGCTAAAAGTAATTCACTAGTACCATTAAAAATGCTATTGTTTAGTTTTCATGCTTCAAACACTATAATACTTAGTTTTTTACCACTATATTTATTGCATAAAGGTCTTGACGGCTCAGAAATCGGATGGGTTCTCGCTGTTGGTCCCTTGGCATCTATATTTGCTCAGCCCTTTTGGGGATACATGAGTGATAAATATAAAACAGTTAAACGAATGCTGTTACTCTGTGTAATTGGACTCCTCATTAGCAGTGTTCTATTTTTTCAAATGAACGGGCTAATTGCAATTATTTTAATGGGCGCAGTTTTTTATTTCTTTACATCTCCGATTGGTGCGCTTGGTGACAGCCTTGCACAACGCCGTTCAGATCAGCTGAACGTATCATTCGGAAGCATTCGTATGTGGGGTTCGATAGGTTTTGCTACATCATCATTAATTGTTGGTGAGATATTATCCTCTGTTGGCATTCAATATATGATATGGCCTTACCTTTTCTTTGGAGTAGCTGCGTTATTAGTAGTCTTTCAGCTTACAGATGTCAAAGTGGAATCAGATCCTGTTAAGCTAAAAGATGTACGCCAGATATTCAGCAATAAACCGTTTCTGATTTTTCTTGCGATCATTATGTTTATCTCTATATCCCATCGATCAAATGATACGTACATTGGTTTATACATTTCTCAGCTTGGCGGTAGTGAAAGCCTGATTGGACTAGCCTGGTTTTTCGGTGTTGCTAGTGAGGCAGCAGTTTTTGCCTTTGCCGGTACGTGGTTCAAAAAATACCATTCTCTGGTCTTCATCATTTTCGCAGGTGTTATTTATAGCATAAGATGGTTTATGTACGCGGCAGTTGAGGATCCAATCTTAATTGTAGCACTTCAGTTTTTACACGGAATAACGTTTGGGGTCTTCTACTTAGCAGCATTTCAATATATTACCCGGCTAATTCCTAAGCTATTACAGTCAACCGGTCATCTGGTATTTTTCGCTGTATTTTTTGGAGTTTCAGGAATCATAGGGTCACTGATTGGTGGGGCACTGATTGATTCATTCGGAGGTGACACATTATACCTGGTACTGGGAATCTTTTCTTCAACCGGTACTATTCTATTAACGCTCTACCATCTACTGCCATATGGAAAAGAATTAAAAAGATCTCAATGATAGTACAAAATCGCAAGTTACATGGTTAAAGGAAGGCCGATTATCAACCGTCCTGGCAAGGAATCGACCGTTAGATGGAAGTATCAACCGTCCTGGCCGGGAATCGACCGTTATACGGAACTATCAACCGTCCTGGCCGGGAATCGACCGTTATACGGAAGTATCAACCGTCCTGGCAAGATATCGACCGTTATACGGAAGTATCAACCGTCCTGGCAAGATATCAACCGTTATACGGAACTATCAACCGTCCTGGCAAGATATCAACCGTTATACGGAACTATCAACCGTCCTGGCCCTTTAAGTACTCCGGTTGTCTACTACCAAACGAAAAAAGCTGGTGCAATTAACTTTGCACCAGCTTTTTTTCTAGTAATCTATTTAGTTCATTAGCTGAGGAAGATAAAGTATAAAATAAAGATAACAAACAATAAATACATAATCGAATTTACTTCTTTTGCGCGTCCTTTTAATATCATCGTTATTGGATAAAAAATAAATCCAATCGCAATCCCAGTAGCAATGCTATATGTCAATGGCATTGCAATAATTATTAAGAATGCTGGAACCGCTATTTCAAATTCATCCCAGTCTATACCCTTCAATGCAGAAGACATCAACACACCTACTATAATTAGTGCCGGTGCTGTAACTTCTGCTGTAACCACACTCAATAATGGGGAGAAAAACAGAGCTAACAGGAAGAATCCTGCTGTAACGACTGCTGTAAATCCAGATCGTCCACCTGCTCCAACACCTGCCGTTGACTCAACGTAAGATGTAGTTGTTGAAGTACCAACAATCGAGCCGACTACCGTTGCTGTTGAGTCTGCAAATAAAGCTTTACCTGCACGTGGCAGCTTATTGTCTTTCATTAGCCCTGCTTGTCTAGCCACTGCAACGAGCGTTCCAGCAGTATCAAAGAAATCAACAAATAAGAACGTTAAAATAACAACCAGCATTTCAAGTGTGAAAATATCTCCAAAATGAGCAATTGCTGCACCAAACGTTGGAGCCAAGCTAGGTACTTCGCCTACAATTCCGCCCAACCCTGACGGTGGATCAATCAGATTAAAAATGATTCCAACGATTGATGTTAAAATCATGCCATAGAAAATGCCGCCTTTAATGTTTAAACTGAGAAGGACGACAGTAATAATAATTCCAAAAATAGCCAATAAAACTGTTGGTGACGCCAAGTCTCCAATTCCAACAAGCGTAGCGTCATTTCCTATAATAATCCCTGCGTTCTGGAAGCCGATAAATGCGATAAATAATCCAATTCCTGCTCCAACCGCAAGTTTTAAATTTCCCGGTATTGCATTAATAATTTTCTCACGAATTCCTGATAATGTTAAAAGAATAAATATTAGTCCAGATGCCAAAACCCCTGCCAATGCTGTTTCCCAAGGGATACCAGAACCCAGCACCACGGTGTATGCGAAAAAAGCGTTAAGGCCCATACCAGGCGCAAGAGCGATTGGGTATTTCGCAATAATACCCATGAATAACGAACCGACTGCCGCAGCAATCGCAGTAGCGGTGAAAACTGCACCCTGATCCATTCGTGTTACACCTTCAGGAAGATCCTCTATCCCTACTAAAGCTAATGTAGCAGGGTTTACAAATAGTATATATGCCATTGCTAAAAACGTAGTCATACCTGCTACAAATTCTGTTTTATAATTTGTTCCTAATTCCTCAAAACGAAAGTATTTTTTCATTGCTTTTTCCTCCCCACTTTTCATAGAAAAACAAAAGCACACTTGGTTAATTCCCAAGAGTGCTACCGTAACTAGTTCAGAAAAAAGCAATAAGAAAAAGTACGCAAAAGTATCCTGCTGTATCTTACCTCGTTGCCTTAACCTGCGTAGTCAAACTGTTTACGGTAGTTTGGTAGAAACTCTTGGGCCATATCCCCTAAATTATACGCATGCTATTCGATTGATTTAATTGTACTACTTTCGCTTGATCAGGTCAACCCAAAACACGAACAATTTTCATTTAATTCATATCATCGTTCGTATTAAATCGTCTATTCCCACTCAATTGTTGCTGGTGGCTTACTTGTAACGTCATACACCACACGATTGATGTGTTCTACTTCGTTTACTATCCGTGTCGAGATCTTTTCGATAACATCCCAAGGAATCCGAGCCCAGTCTGACGTCATCCCATCAATAGAAGTAACGGCACGAATGCCAATAGTATAATCATAGGTCCGTGTATCACCCATTACTCCAACACTCCGCATATCTGGTAATACGGTAAAGTATTGCCAGATTTCACGGTCAAGTCCTTCTTCAACAATAATTTCCCGCAGGATAGCATCTGATTCTCTAACAATTGCCAGCTTTTCTTCGGTAACCGCTCCAAGAATCCGTATAGCAAGTCCTGGTCCTGGAAATGGTTGACGCCATACAATTGCTTCTGGAAGACCTAATTGCAATCCTAATTCACGAACTTCATCCTTAAATAACGTATTTAGAGGTTCAATCAGCTCAAATTGCATATTTTCAGGCAGTCCACCCACATTATGATGTGACTTGATTGTTTGTGCTGTATCTGTACCACTTTCGATTATGTCTGTATATAAGGTGCCTTGTGCAAGAAAATCCATGTTCGTTAATTTGGAAGCCTCATCATCAAATACGTAAATAAATTCGTTCCCGATAATTTTACGTTTTTTCTCCGGATCGCTTACATTGTTAAGCTTTGACAAGAAACGCTCCTGTGCATCAATCTTAATAATGTTCATATCAAAATCACCACTAAACGTTTTCATCACTTCATCTGCTTCATTTTTTCGCAATAAGCCATGATCTACAAAAATACACGTCAGCTGATTACCAACTGCTTTGTGAATTAATGCTGCAACAACAGATGAATCAACTCCACCACTTAATGCACACAGCACATTGCGGCTACCAACTTTTTCTCTTATCTTGTCTACTTCCGTATCAATAAAGTTTTCGATTGTCCATTCTCCGTCACAATGACAGACATCAAAAACGAATTGCTCCAGCAAATGATTACCAAATTCTGAATGACGAACTTCCGGGTGAAATTGTACACCATATAATTTGCTTTCAGGCTTGCTCATTGCGGCTATTGGAGTTGATGGGCTTGTTGCATCTGTTTGAAACCCTTCCGGAACTTCTAGTACCTTATCACCATGACTCATCCAAACCGTTTGATTCTTTGGAGTATTTTTAAATAACACCGGATCATTGCTAAGCTCAATGAGCGCTTTACCATACTCACGGTTTTTAGCTTTTGTTACATTTCCGCCATAATGTAATGTCATTAATTGCATGCCATAACAGATACCTAATATCGGAATATCCAGATTAAAGATTTCTTTGTCGCACCGAAAACTGTTTTCATCATAGACGCTGTGTGGTCCACCGGATAGAATAATACCTTTTGGATTCAGTTGTTTAATCTCTTCAGCAGTCAGCTTATGGGTGTGCAATTCACTGTAAACACCCAGCTCACGTATTCGTCTTGTAATCAACTGATTATATTGACTACCAAAGTCCAATACCAAAATCATTTCACTTGTTTCCATGACAACTCTCCTTATCTTATAAAAGGTTACCATTCACTAAAGCGAATCGAAACCTTTATTTACTTAACTAGTCTACATTCGTTTAATAACAGGACTTGCTTGCTATACAAAAAGCCCGGCTTCCTCCAAACGCAACGTTTCCTGAGCTGAATGCTCTCAGAGAAAATTGCAGAAAGGCAGAAATCCAGGCTATGTACAGGTAAAGACATATCCACGAACAGATTTCGCCTTCATAGTCAGTGCATTTACGGTGCACCGGTAGAAACTTTCGAACCATATTATCGAGGATATACAAAAGGCTATTATATTTTATTATTATTCTACATTCATATAATTCTTTTCAAAACAGCTAGTTTAATTCTAGCCATGGCTTACACCAATTTAAGATATTACCCTATTCTACTAACAGACGAGTACTTGGTCAAGACCTTATCTGTTTGATTAAACCTTTCCACAATTGCGCCAATTTAGCAATTTCCTCTGAATCCCCTGTTTTCGTGTAGAGAATTCGTTCATAGGAAATGGTTAGTAAACGCATCGTCCTTGAATTGTATCTACGGTCAATTCTTTTAGCATATTCACGTAACGTCTGGCTAGCTTCTTTTGGATGTCCCTTATGTGCCAGTTGTTTCAATAGGAAGTGATAGGCATCCTGATACGTTTTTTGATTTTTGCTTGCCTTAAGTCTCAAGCCAAGCAGAAAGGACTGAATGACATAGCGCTTCACATAAATAAACCATCCAAGCAAGAGCAGAATGCCCGTTGCTCCCCCGATATACCACCAGTTCAATTTTAGTTCCCCGTTTTTACTACCCGCACTTTCAACTGCTTCTTCGGTTTCTTCCTCAGGCTCTGATGGCTGCTCCTGCATCGCCGGAACTGCAGTATCCTCTTCATCGATATCATTGTCGACATCGATTTGAAAGTCTGTCAGGTTAGAAAAGCCTTGTGTTGGTTCAAAAGGAACCCATCCTTTGCCAGGGAAATAAACCTCTACCCATGAATGGGCATTTGAATTTCTAACTTCGAATATATCAAACTCTGCATTATCCTCAATCAATTGCTCACCACTGGTGAAGCCTTTCACCCATCTCGCTGGAATATCTAATGTACGCAGCATGACAACCATTGAAGTAGAATAGTTATCACAGTAGCCAATTTTTGTATCAAATAAAAATTGGTCTACGTAATCCTGATTTTCTCCAGGGACAGATACATTGTTTGTATTGTATTTAAATCCATTTTGTCCAAAATAAGTTTCTATTGCACGAGCTTTATCGTAACGATTTTCTTCCTTCGCGGTTACTTCCCTAGCTAACTCACCAACACGATCCGGTAAATTACCCGGCAGCTGTGTATACTGTGCAATAATATCCTCAGAGTCTTCTGCGGTTGCATTTCGTAAAGAGTTAATCTCAAATATTGGGCTTTGAAAGGTCAAATTATAACTATCCAGATTTAACTCATTGCCATTGAATTTTGTAACCAATTCTTCCGAATACTTGTCTAAAAGTAATTCGGTTTTCTCTTTGTACCTCATTTTATCTATTCCATACGGATAAATGACCTTAGGGATTTGAACGTTCCCTGTTAATTCAAGCTGGGCACTCATTTCTTCAGTTTCTACACTCTCATCAAAAGTGTTAAGTGAGATACTTTGTGGATCCTGATTAATATACTCTGGCTCATGCGAGTTAATCCAACCTTTACCTGTATAAACATCCTTCGTTTCGATCCGCCAATATTGTTCTTCTTCTGTTCTGACGGTGAAAACCGGTGTTTCATCCTGAATAAATGAACCTCCCAGATGTGTATCATCTTCTCCATATCCAACTTTTCGAATTCCTGTTCCGCCATCCTGACTGCCAGCACCTTCAGCAGTACTCTTTAAAAAAGGAACTGGATCAGGCCATTGTGGTTCAAGTTTGGGTGCTGCGTAGCCCACTACCGTTGATAAAAGTACTACACCAATTAAGGGAAACATCCAGATTGAAGTTTTTTTCATCCATAGGAATCGGATTGATTCTCTGTTCATTTCCCTTGATAAACTTGCCACACCTAAAGCAATAAAGGATATAACAAAAATTCTAACAATCGCAGCATCCGCAATAAACACGGTAAATGTATCCAGTACAGCGATATATACAAATGTTAATAACACAAATAAAAAGATGCGGTTCATTGCCACGAACCAATAATAAATCAAGTAGCTCATCAACCAGATTAATAGTAAAAATAATAAGCTGCGAAACATCGGTGTTAAGTTATACCATTCCTGACTAACTAAGGCGGCAATATTCAGAGAGACTTCTGAGAATAAATGATAAAGCCAGGGTCTGCTGAAAAAAGCTTCTTGAAAGTATAAGCCATTCAGAATGTATAAAAGACCTGCACCTTTTAAAATGTAGGAAAGCCACCAATTAATTTGTGTCAATGTTATAAAGAAACAAAAAGCCGTGTAAAGTATAAATACTATTAAACTACTAGTGTCTGTAAGATCTTTTACTGGATACAACCATTCCAAAAACAATATGAATCCAGCAGTATATAAAATCATGTTATACATAAAAGGAGTTTTAGTTTCTGTATTCAGGTTCATACGACACGCACCCCAATCCTATTTTGAACCAACTGCTTCTCTGTCATCACATTTACGATGACTCCTTGAAATTGCAGCTGATGTATAAGCTGGCGCTGGTGTTCAGTAATTAGTTTATTAGATTGAATAAAACATACAATAATGCGCTTTGTTCGTTGCTTCATACTCTGAATTGTTTCTTTGAATAGATCATTAAGGTTGGTTGTAATGACAATCACAACTGCCCCCGTGGCTAAACGCTTTGAATCTTCCTTTAACTTTGCTGCGAAAGCCTGATCTCCACCTGGTTGTATTTGAGTTAAGTGCTGCCTGATAAGTTCTTTTTTCATTGGATCATGATGCAGTGGAAAAAAGGTGTTTTTTTCACCTATAGAAAGAAAACCTACTTGTGAAGACTGTTTGCGAATAGCCTCCATCAGTGAAAGGGTTATTTCAATTGCAGCTTCAAAAGCTAATACATTCAAGTTATCATGATAACAGCCGTCGAGAACCTGCATAATATCATTGCTTTTTTCTTGTTCAAACTCTTTCGTCATCATCGTATTTTTCCTGGCAGTTTGTTTCCAGTCAATCCAGGAAAACTTATCCCCAGGTGCGTATTCCCTTACCCCTGAAGCCACATTAGTATTTTTAAGTGATAAGCTCTGAGTTGTAACTGCTCCTTGCTCGAAACTGTTTATTCGTTCAGTAATATGAAGCTGGTGTTCGTTTGGATACGCAACTAAATCATTAAACACAGAAAAAACATGTTCCTTCTTAACGAACCCAAATAAATCACCAGTTCGAAAACGAATAGCAAACAGTTGATGTTCCCCACGGGGAATCTCTGTAATTTGATAAGATAAATGAAGCTCACGCTTAAAACCTGCAAATACTATCTTCTTAATTTTTCTTGTTGTTAGAAGCTGAGAAGGATCTTCCATATGTTGATACTTCTCTGCACGATTATCAACTTTGTTCAGCGATTCAGGGAATATCTCCTCACAAATACAGTAATAAAGCGGGAATGGAAAAGATCGTTTCAATGTAATGTCTACTTGTACTTTATCACCAGCCCTGACTACATGATGGGATAGTTTTCTAGTAAGCCGAAATGATTTAATTGGATAAAAGAGAATACCAATTAAGTAGACGGAAATAGGTAAAAATCCGTAAAACAAGAACCAACTTACAAATCCTCCCTGAAACATGGCATAAGAAAACAACAATAAAATCAGGAATACAATAAACACCAGTTTCCCGATAGTCTTAATCGTATCCCTCATTAATTAAAATCCTTTCGAATCGGTACGTATGTGTTCTGTATTACTGATGAAATTACATCTTCACTTGTCATCCCTTCATACTTCGCTTCAGATGATAGGATAACCCTGTGAGAAAGTACAAATGGGGCCAGGTATTTTACATCGTCCGGCAGTACATAATCTCTACTGTACACAAATGCAAGTGCCTTTGCTGCGCGCATTAAAGCGATAGATCCACGAGGACTAACACCTAAATAAACAGACGGATGTTCTCGGGTGGCAGTTACTAGGTTAATAATATACTTTTGCACATTTTGATCAATGTATACGCCTTTCACTGCTTCCTGCACCTCAACAAGCTGTTCCCTGTTCATTACTGCCTTAATTTGTTCTATTGGATGATCAACTGAGGTACGTTCAAGCATCTTAAGTTCATTATCATAGGATGGATAACCCATTTTAAGCTTTAGTATAAATCGATCGAGTTGTGCTTCAGGCAGCGGATATGTACCTTCATATTCAATCGGGTTCTGTGTCGCCATTACAAAGAATGGCTGTGCAAGAGGAACAGTGTTTCCATCAACGGTTACACTTTTTTCCTCCATTCCTTCCAATAAAGCTGACTGTGTTTTAGGGGATGTACGGTTAATTTCGTCGGCTAAAACGATGTTTCCCATGATAGGCCCACCGCGAAACTCGAATTCTAGTTCTTTGGGATTATAAATAGAAATACCAGTAACATCAGACGGTAATAAGTCAGGGGTAAATTGAATTCTTCTGAAATCGCAATCAAGAGATTTTGCGAGTGTTCTAACCAGCATGGTTTTACCAACGCCTGGAACGTCCTCCAATAACACGTGACCTTGGGCCAGCAAGGCAACCATACTCAATCTTGCTACATCCTCCTTACCAATCATCACTTTATTAATATTTGTTAAAACATTTTTAATATTTTCATTATAGACAGTAGTATCCTGCATCATTTACATAGACCCCTTCCATAAGGTAACTAACTTTTTACGTTATTACATACGTTAACTATACTAAAAAAGGCACAGTAAGTAAAAGCAGAATAATAGGAAATTACACATAAAAAGCAGATAACACCTAGTATTTACATTTAATTTGTATAGTAAACATTGAAAATTGGGCTAAGCTATATACAATATATTTGTCGCAGGTTTCATACTACTTCTCTTTTTTTCCAAACACATTTGTATCCTCCTTAGTCTTTTTCCAAGGAGGATCACCATAGTTGTGGAGACTTTTATTTATTTTAAAAACGACGTATGGGATAAGTAAGGATAAAATGGTACAAATGATAACTAACCTTTCTGGTATATGTCCAACAATATTTTCCCACATATTATTCACCAATTCCTTTGTCTTTGGTTTTTTCGGTCACACCTGTCATTCGGACTTGCGCTTTTGCTGTTACTGAAATCTTGGCATTAGAAAATGCGTTTCCTTCTTTATCCCAGTCCTTCTTTAACTTTTGCCATTGATCATAATGTCTTTGTTTCAAAATGGCATTAAATCCAAAGATATCAGCATTCAGTTCCTCCTGCGCTTTTTCAAGGGTGTTAGTTGCAAGTTCTTCAATTTTTTTATTTATTTGTTCTTCAATTTGCTTAAAACGTTCTGACGTCAACAGGGATTGGCTTCCAAATACCTCACCGATACCTCCCTTTGCCTCAATTATAATCGAAATATTTACTTGGTCCTTGTCTTTCACGTCTATCTTTATCGAACTTTTTGTACCTTGAATATCATAAATCATTAGCTGATCGTTAACCTTAAAATTTATTATTCCATCTCGAGTTTTATGGGCAATTAAATTTAACCCTTTTACTTCATCACTAGTTAACGTACCAATCATCTTATCATCAGAGCCACGAAAAACCGCCCCACCACTATCATTCATCATTTTCCCTTTTAATAAAGCCCGCGGTAGGACAAAACTACTCTTATTTAAAAGAAATTCATGGATTTCTCCCATTCGTACCGGGGCAACTGTCTCAATTGTTCTCACGCTATTTTCCAAAATTTCATTGATGTACATTGCTGGAAGCTTTTCCATCTTCGTATCTGTCTCAAGTATTTTAGCTGCTTCTTCCTCCGAAATGATTACTTTGATTGAACGGCGCATTTGCTGCTCCCGAAGAAATACATCCATTATGCTGGGAAACACTCCTGATTCCTTTGCCACTTCCTCTGAAACAACGACAATCTTTAAATGTTCATAATATGGAGCTCTGCTCATTTGTGAGATCATCTCTCGTGATATTTCAAACAAGCTGTTCCCACTGGCTGCAATATTCATATAAGCCTTTTGTTCACCACTCCCTGTACTTGGGGTTCCTAACCCTGATGGGATTACGATTTGATTAGTCAATTTGATGTTTAAGTTTTCTTCCTGTTGTTCTTCTCCCATATCTATAGATGATCCGACAACAAACCCCCGTTCTTCAATAGCTACCTGATCCCAGCATCCAGTAATAAAGAGAAGTGAACAGACGATTAATAGATTAACTTTTCTTTTTGCCAACTTGGCCCACTCCCCTTACTTTAGCAATAACCAGCAAAAAAGATCCCACCAAAAGTGTAAAAATTAATGCAGCATTACTGACAATGGCACCAAATGAAGCAACCTCTACTAAGCTCTGTGGTAACATACTTGTGCAGTAAACAATTGGCGTTAATAAAAGGACTACTTTAATTTTCTTTGCCTTTTTAAAAATAGAATGGATTGAAAGGACTGCAATATCTAACGCCATTGCAGTGGTGTTGAATATAGCCATAATCCAAATTACAAAAAAGACAGACTCAAATCGTTCAAAAAAACCACCCGGAATTTCAACACTCTTTGCTAACTCGACAGTTGGAAATACCAGATTAGCTGTCACCTCATTACCAAACACACCGATACATAAAATAAAAAACATCAGGTACATTAGAACAGGTATAGACATACCAATTGCAGCATATTTAGGCGTATTCTTCGGATTTTCCACCAACCCTATATAAAATAAAGCAATAATAAATCCAGCATACGAGGTTAACCCGGTATGTAACCCTTCTAAATAGCCATTAAAATCTGTTTTAAACATGGGAAGTAATTGGGGTGGCTCGAACAAGCTTAAGTTAAAGATAGAAACTATGAATGAGATAATGAGAATAATTGGCAGAAACATCATATTTAACCGAAACAAACCAGCCCTTGAGCCGGAGACTGCATAAACAACAACTAGAAGAAAACAAAGCCCAATAACCTCAACAGGGGTTTGGTCAAAAAGGTATTGCTTTGAAACTTCCGAAATGCTACGCACTATATACGCTGTAACATTCAACCATATGATGGCAAGAATAAATGATATTATTATTGCTACTGGTTTCGAAAGAATGGTGGATGTAAAAGTAAAAAAGGATTGATTTGGGAAGCCGCTGGTGAGTTTTGCCAAAAGCCATATAATTGCGATTGCAACTAAGCCACTTCCAAGTATGGCTACCCAACCATCTGAAGCTGAAGTAACAGATGCCAGATCCCTTGGTAATGTAAGAACTGCCACCCCAATAACCATTGAAGGCACAGCTATCATGATTTCTCTTTCACTAATTTTTTCATCACCATAATCAAAACTTTTCATTACCTTGTGTCTCCTTTATCTGCTGATGTTTTATCTCCAGTTTTTAAATAACCTGGGCGTTTAGTCAGCAATGGTACTGGTGCACGGAGTACAAGATCAGTCCAATCCCTGAGAAAGGTTGGTGCAAATGGAGTAGAATAAGGTACTCCCATACTTTTGAGGTTCACAATATGAATATTGACCATAATGTAAACAAGGATTATGCCATACAAACCCAGCACAGAAGCGACAATCATAAATGCGAAACGGATCATTCTAAAGGAAATTGCCACACTATACTCAGGTAGAGAAAAGGAAGAAATTGCTGTTAAAGCAACGACAATAACCATAACGGGGCTTACTACACCAGCCTGTACAGCCGCTTCCCCTATGACCAGACCTCCCACGATTCCGATTGTTTGTCCTATAACTCTTGGCAATCTCGCCCCTGCTTCCCGCAGTAATTCCATCGTTATCCCCATTATTACCGCTTCAACAACTGGTGGAAAGGGAACCCCTTCTCTTGTTGCAGCAATAGAAAAAGCTAATTGAGAAGGAATCATACCCTGATGATAGGATACCAAGGCGATGTATAATGCAGGCAAAAACATGGCAATAAATGTAGCTAAATAACGTAAGGTTCTTATTAACGACCCGATTATCCACCGCTCATAGTAGTCCTCTGGTGATTGAAACGCATTTGCGAGTGTAGCAGGTGCAATCAATACAAACGGTGTCCCATCAAGGATAATGATAACCTTCCCCTGTAATATTGCCGCTGAAGCTTTATCAGGTCTCTCTGTATGCGACAATTGTGGAAATGGGGATAAAAAACTGTCTTCAATCCATTGCTCTATGTATCCTGATTCGGGGGCATTATCCACATCAATCGTAGCAAGTCTGCGATTAACCTCCTTCAAAATGTCAGGGTTAACGACCCCATCCAGATAGGTTACAACTAATGATTTCTTCGCACGACGTCCAATCTTGTGCGTTTTAAACCGTAAGTTCGGATCACGAATCTGACGTCTTATCAGCATCATATTTGTCCCTACACTTTCAACAAAACCCTCTCGCGGACCACGAATTACAGGTTCTGAAGCAGGTTCTTCAATCTGACGTTCTTTCCATCCCTTTGTTTTCATAATCAGAACTTTTTCTATTCCATCCAGGTAGAAAATCGTGCTCCCATATAAAAGGTCATTGGAAAGCTCATCAAAGGATTCTGATTTTTCTATGGGACATATAGAAATAGTGTCTCGCTTAATCTTATCTAATAAGACATCTTCATCTTGGGAAATCTCACTATTATCAACGGACTGTATATTTTCCAATATATTATTATGAACTAACTTCGTATCAATTAGGCCTTCAATATAAACAATTGCACAGTTGTTATTT
>NZ_JBMERP010000072.1:0-18556 GCF_049310925.1 Virgibacillus sp. DJP39
CTAATATTTTCTCTATAGGGATAGCAGTTATATTAATTATGTCTATGTCTCTACCAGCATTAGCAGCTACAAATTATTATGACTTTTCTCTGAATTATAGAGTAGTAAATGGAAAAGATAATGGAGAATTTCATTCGTTGCAGAGTGGAACTGCTCATATTGATGGAAGTATGTATATAAGTAGCAGTGCTGAAGGCGCTGTGGGTCCAAATAATGTGAAATATACATTGTATAAAGATGAATGGGGTTTTGATCCTACTTTCGGTACTGTTGATGGGGGAACACCTAGAGGATATAGTACAAACTTTTCTGGTTCTTATTCTGGTCTAGAGTCTTCAAGTAGTAAGTATTATTTACTTATTTACAAGGTAGAAGATGATGGTCATAATATACAAGGTAGTGGAGAACTTACAGATTAAACTTATAGTTAGGAATGTCTTTATCCTAGACATTTCTAACTGATCTATTAATTAAGAAAGGATTTTAATATGTTAATAGATTTTGAAGGGCCTATTCTTATTATGGCTATATTATTATGGCTAATTATACTTATGTTTTTAAAAAAAAAGTTAAAAAAGCCAATTATGTATTTAGTCTTTTTTACAATTTTCTATATTTATCTCTGTTCTCTTTTAAGCTATACACAATTCCCCATTATTATGGATCAAAATATGAGAGAAGAAATGGGTCAAACGATATTGAGGCAAGGTAATTTAATTCCATTTAATCCTGACCATTTTGCTATTAAGACCTCTTTACTAAATGTTTTATTAACTATACCTTTTGGTTTTGGATTGCCGTTTATAATAAAAACTAATTTTAAAAGAATTGTTATTTCAGGCATATTGGTTGGTTTTTTTCTGGAAACTTTACAGTTAATCATATTTTTATTTATTGGTTATACATTCAGATTAGTAGATGTTAATGATATAATTTTCAACTTTTCAGGTGTTGTTATAGGTTATTTTATATTTAAAAGATTCATGATTTTATTTAAGCTCTTAATACATAAGTTTGATATACATTTAAATTCATTTTTGAAGTATATTCATGATACGAAGTAGATAAGTACTTAAAATGGAAATAGATAATTATAGATAAAAAACTACGCATTTTTATGTGTAGTTTTTTATTGATTGGACTATATGGGCTTTTTTTAAATGAATTTAAATGAGTACTTTTCACCTGTATCAAACACTGATTGTCTAGTGCCGCGCATCGAACTTCTTGCGATAAGTCAACCTAAGCAAAGTTTTCTAAATTTAGTTTAAGGTTAGTGTGGTCTCTGTTGTAGGTTTTCCCGCTGCTTTCCATTTTGAAAGTATAGATGGTGAGGTATCATCTATACTCGGAATAGAAATAGAGATAGTGTCATTGTCGTTCCATTGTGCGCTCAGGATTGGCAAATTGTAGTTCAGTATTTTTCTTTCACCTGGTGTAGTATAGGTTAATAGCTTCCAATCAGTGGTGTCAATTCCGACGATGTTGCTTAAAGGCACAGGCGAAGAAGATTTACGATCAAACCAAAGTAATAGCTTTGTATTGTCAGGAGAAGTTTTAATTCCTTTTAGGTTGGCTAAATCTGCTACGAGATGTGCTTGGTTTTCTTCACTTTTATCGAGTAGTAAATAAGAGCAAGAATTAACGATACAAGAGAATTCCAGAAGGTACAGATGACTATTATCAATGTGAATTGGGGTTAATACCATTGATTCAACAGATTTCTTACGATCTTGTGAGGCACTTAAATAAGAATCTAGAATTGGTACCATTCCTAAATTAATCATTACTTTTTCTTCTGGGAGGATAAATTCAATCATTTCATCCACTTCTTCATCTGAAGTTGATTTTTCAACTAACTCAGGGTTATCGTTTATATTTTGTTGATTGGTTTCTTTTTTAACAATTACCTGATCCTCGCTTTGACATGCAGCAAGAAACAACAGTACGATTAAGTAAAGATATTTTTTCATAAAATGCTCCCCTATATTAGAAATAACTAGAATATAATAATTATACATCAATTCCGACAAGATTAAAGGTAACGATTATTAGAAAACTTGGCTTATCGCTAAGCCTTAATGGCGAAAGCCTTAGTTGCACATATGCAGTAAGAAAGATTTTATACTTTCTTGCCTGCTAAAAAAAACATCGCTACTAAGTGCGATGTTTTTTAAAACTTATAATTTCTTGTTATCATCCTCGTCATTATGACTGCCATGTGAGATGTAATCTTTCTGCAGTACTTCTTTTTCCTCAACGGAAAGAGATGAATTTTCGTTAGGTTTTTTTCTCTTATTTGAAACAATATAGGCAACTAATAGCACGGTTAGAATTACGATTGCCACAATAGTATAAAGCCACAGCATTTAATCACCTCTTATACTTAAAACATTGGAAATACATAGCTGATTAAGAACCATAATAACCCGAAGAAGATAATTAAATAAGTTACATATTTAATTACAGCTACACCAACTTTGCTTGAATCGGATTTTTTTTCACGGTGTTCTACTTCAACATCTCTGCGTTCATTCACACCAACACTTCCTTTTCTTATTATAGCGATTTGTTAGTAAACAATACCCTTTTATGAGATGGTCAAACGTGTGTATGGTCAATATAAATATTATTTATTAAAATTATTTGTTAAACTAGTTTTAATAGATAAATATAAGGAGGTTTTATGAAGTATGGTTGAAATGCGAAAGCCTATCCCTGTAAACGAAGCATTAGAGAAAGTAATGGAATTCAGTAAATTAGGAGAAATTGAAACAGTTAGCATTGAGACATGTGATAATAGAAGGCTTGCAGAACCGATTATTACAAAGCATTCAGTTCCGCCATTTGATAAATCTCCATATGACGGATTTGCCTTTAATTCTAAAGATACCGATCAAGCATCAACCAATTATCCTGTTGACTTTGAGGTTGTTGAACATATTGGGGCAGGTCAAGTTCCAACAAAAAATCTTACCAGTAAGCAAGCAACTCGAATAATGACTGGCGCCCAGATTCCAGAAGGTGCTGATTGTGTCGCGATGTTTGAAATTTGTAAGGAGAGCGAGCGAGAAAATAAGAACTATGTGACACTTAAACGCAAAATGCAACCTGATCAAAATGTGATTAGAAGAGGATCGGAAATTGAAGAAGGAATTGAATTGGTAGGAAAAGGGACAGCTATCAATCCGGGGGTTAAGGCGCTTTTGGCTACTTTTGGTTATCATCATGTTAATGTTATAAAAAAACCAGTTATTGGAATATTTGCTACTGGAACAGAATTGCTTGATGTTCACGATGAATTAGAACCAGGCAAGATCCGTAACTCCAACGCATATATGATTATGTCTCAAATCAAACGAGTTGGTGGGGAAGCTCTTTATTTTGGGAAATTAGTAGATGAACTTGAAACGAGTTTTGAAGCAATAAAAGATAATCTGGAAAAAGTGGACTTTTTAATTACAACCGGGGGAGTTTCAGTTGGAGATTACGATCTTATGCCAGAAATATATAATAGATTAAATGCAAGGGTCTTGTTTAATAAAGTGGCTATGAGACCTGGAAGTGTTACTACTGTAGCGACCGTGGGGGGCAAACTTCTTTTTGGTTTATCTGGGAACCCTTCAGCCTGTTACGTCGGTTTTGAGTTGTTTGCAAGACCAGCGCTGCAGCATTTTATGCTAAATAAGGCACCATTTTTGAAAAGATCGCAAGCAGTTCTGGCTGTAGACTTTCCGAAACCCAATCCTTTTACGCGGTTTGTACGTGGAATTACTTTTATTGAGGATGGACGAGTTTTTGTTCGCTTAGCCGGTATAGATAAATCTAATGTAGTAACATCTTTAGCCTTTACAAACTGTTTGATGGTGTTGCCAGGTGGAACAAGGGGGTATACTAAGGGTGACAGAGTTGATGTTTTATGGTTGGAAGAAATAGAAGGGCAGGAAACTTTTAAAAAAAATAGTAAGTAAACTGACTCTTGGATTTACACAAATTTAATTTAAATTAGATAAATTATTGTTATAATAAATAAAGAAATGAAGATTAGTAAACAAGGAGGTTTGGGTAATGAAAACATTTAAATTATACTCCTTAGAATTTGTTGAAAATAAAGGCGATGAAATTTTCCAACGTGAAATTCCATTAATTGACGGATTAATTATCAATAGGGAAGACGAACAAAACCAATGGGTAATTGAAGCGTATATGGAGAAAGAAAATCAAGATCTTTTTCACAATATACAACAAAAAAGAGATACTGTAATGCTTCAAGCGAAAATCACGAAAGAAACGAATACTCCGGCTACGTTCATTACATCTATTGTATCAATCAATGATATTGGTGAAGGGATAAATGTAATCTTTATAGGAACCATAGTTGATCAACGCAAAGGTATTGTAAAAGATATGTTAAAAAAACTAATTGAAGATGGCTATCAAGGTGAATCTTTATACAAAAAGTTTAAAGAATTAATTGAGGAAGATTAGACAGTGTATTTTAAAATTGTAAAATTGTCCCTTAAATATTAAATATTATGTATAAGACGATGTATAAATCGTTCGAAATCAATCGAGGTAACTAGCATAGTGCTATCTGCCTGTTACAATGAAGTTTAAGTTTTAACATGAATAACCGATATATAGTTGAAGGTATTAAGGAGACAATTTATGTTTTTTGATTTTTTTAATGAAAAATGGATTAAAAAGTTATCACCAGTACAATTAATATTGCTGTTTTACTGTGTTGCTGTTCTCGTGGCCACAGTTATTTTATCATTGCCTTTTGGGCATGAAGAAGGGGTAAATCTATCACTGATTGATATACTGTTTACAGCTGTAAGTGCTATTAGTGTTACAGGCTTAACCCCAATAAGTATTGCTGAATCATATAATACAATCGGTTATTTTATGTTAGCATTCATTCTCCAATTTGGTGCAGTAGGCATAATGGCAATGGGTACGTTTATTTGGATAATTCTTGGAAAGAAAATTGGATTAAAAGAACGTCGTTTGATAATGACTGATCAAAATCAGACATCGTTTGCGGGTATGGTAAAGCTTATTAAACAGATTATGCTTGTCATTCTAACAATTGAATTTATAGGGTTTATAATTTTAGGAACTTATTACATTCAATATTTCCCTACTATTGGAGAGGCCTACCTAAATGGTTTTTTTGGTTCAATTAGTGCGACTACAAATGCTGGATTTGACATTACTGGCAGTTCATTACTCATGTTTAAAGATGATTATTTTGTACAATTTATTAATATGTTATTAATCATTTTTGGAGCTATTGGATTTCCTGTATTAATTGAAGTTAAAGAATATATGTTTGCAAAAGAAGATGTTCGCAGAAGTTTACGTTTCGTTATTCACTAAAGTAACCACTTTTACCTTTTTTTCACTTATTGTAGTCGGTACGATCTTTATTGCTCTTTTAGACGCAGGGAACTTTTTTGCGAATAAGTCATGGCATGAGGTATTATTTTATTCCTTGTTTCAATCTGTTACTACAAGAAGTGGAGGATTGTCTACGATGGATGTTAGTCTATTGACCGAACAAAACCATTTATTCATGTCTTTCCTAATGTTTATTGGTGCCTCGCCAAGTAGTGCTGGGGGTGGGATTCGTACTACCACATTTGCATTAGTATTAATTTTTATCATTACATACGCTCGTGGCGGTGCAAGCATTCGTATATTTAAACGAGAAGTATACCAGGAAGATTTGCTGAAAGCTGTTACTGTATCCTTAATGGCTATAGTCTTTGTGTTTAGCTCTATTCTCGTTATTTCTATTATGGAGCCTTACCCTTTGTCTAAAATATTATTTGAAGTAACATCGGCTTTTGGAACTGTTGGTCTGTCACTTGGAATCACTAGTGAACTAACTACACTCAGTAAAATTATATTGATGATGTTAATGTTCATTGGACGAGTAGGAATTATTACATTTTTATTCATGTTTAAAAATAATAAATCAAGCGGAAAGTTTCATTATCCTAAAGAAAAAATGATTATCGGATAATGTGACGAAAGATTTTGGGGGAGAATGGCATGACAAAAGAGAATATTGATTTTCCAATCCATGATGGCGTTTTTTTGCATTTAAAAGATGCAATCCTGTTTGTAAGTGAACAGGGGGATATTATAAAAGGAAATAATGCTGCTTTAACATTACTTAATGTAAAAAATGGAGACGATTTATCCATTTTTCATTACATTGATTTTAATTTACTAATAGACGCTACGGAAAAGCATTTGTTGATGGAACTAAACAACGGAGATGGGAAATTAATTGAAGTAAAGTCGATTCGTATCGACAACTCTTTGTATTGCTTAATAGTCAGCGACTTATCCATACAGGACAAAACAGAAGAAGTCAAAACATATATCAATCAGTTATCACATGCAAGTATTGAAGGTATGGTAATGTATAACGATAAAATTGTGCTGGATTGTGACCATACTTTTGCAGAAATGTTTGGTTATGAGAAAGCAACAATAACCAATATGTGCCTTGCAGAATTAGTAAAGGCATATAGCGGTTACGGCATAAAAAGAGCAATAGAATCAGAGGTTTATACAGGTATTAAAAAAGACGGAACTACGTTTCATTTGGAAATAATTGAACAACCCTATAATAACTCGGGTGAAATTATCCGTGTGGCGATTGCAAAAGACATAACAGAGCGTATTGAAATTGAACGCCGAATTGAATTCATGGCTTTTTATGACGAATTAACCGACTTACCAAATCGAAACTTTTTTGTTAGTGTACTAAAACAAGCAGTTACAGACGCTAAAGAAGCAAATGAAATGCTTGCTGTATACTTTATTGATTTAGATTACTTCAAGGAAGTTAATGACACTTTTGGGTATGCATTTGGAGACAAATTGCTAAAAGCTTGTGGGGAAAAATTAAAATCTTTTTTACAAACTGACACTTTTATTGCTCGAATGAGTGGGGATGAATTTTTAATTCTCCAAAAAAAGACTAAAAACACTGCCGGTGCAATCGAATTGGCAAAACTGTTAATTGAAGAGTTTGAAAAGCCTATCGACATTAACGGATATGAGTTATTCATTACGGTGAGCATAGGCATAAGTGTTTATCCTGAAAATGGATCAAACGCTAACGATTTAATAAAACATGCTGACTCGGCAATGTATGTAATTAAGGAGCGCCATCGCAATAATTACAATGTATTTGATCCTTCTATATCAGAAAATTTCAAAAATATGTTAACAATGGAAAGAGAACTTAGAAAAGCTATGGAATCTGGACATTTTGAGATCCATTACCAGCCACAGAAGAACTTAGTAACAAATAAAATTGTTGGCCTTGAAGCCTTGTTGCGCTGGAACCATCCTGTAAAGGGTAACATCCCACCTGATGAATTTATATCGCTTGCGGAAAAGACAGGCCTTATTATCGATATTGGAAAATGGGTACTCAACGAGGCATGCAGGCAAAATAAAGCATGGCAGGATAAAGGATATGAACCAGTTGTTGTAAGTGTGAATCTATCTGCTAGACAGTTTCATCAAACAGGATTAGTCGAAGATGTTGAAAATGCTCTCAAAAAAAACGGACTAAATCCATGCTATTTAGAACTCAAAATAACTGAAAGTATGGCAATGAGTAATGAAGATTATATCATCAGTACGATGAACCAATTACGGGAATTAGGGGTTTTGGTTTCAATTGATGATTTTGGTACAGGGTATTCGTCACTCAAGTATTTAAGTATGTTTCCTGTTACAAAACTTAAAATCGATAAAATGTTTATGGATGAAAATCAAATACAGAACAAGGCAATTGTAAAATCAATTATTCACATGTCGCATTCACTAAATATGAAAGTTATAGCAGAGGGTGTTGAAACAATTGAGCAGCTTTCGTTTTTAGAAAATGAAAAATGTGATGAAGTTCAGGGTTTTTACTATAGTAAACCGTTGCCTCCAGCGCAGTTAACTTCCTTTTTTCAGATGCAGTAAGAAATCAAAGGAATATAACGAATTACCACGTCCATTTCATTATATGATAGGAGAATTTTAATGTTTCAACAGGTGAGCAGTTTTAAAGAAACAGCAATCGACGGAATTAAGCGTTTTTCTGAAGTTGTTACTGATTGCGTTTTTTTAATGAAAGTTGTAAAAGAGACCGATTCATATTCTTTTGTTTATGAATATATGAATAAACAGGGAATGGTCTTAGCTCAATTAACCAGTCGGGATATCGGTAGAACTATTAGACAAAGCAACATGAGTGGACAGGCGCAATATATATATATATGAACGTTATCTAACAGTTATTCAGACAGGTAAAATCGTTAGCTATAAAGATCGTTTTATCCTTTCAAATGGGCATTATGAGGCAGGTACACAGTTGATACCAATCGTTGATTCAAAAAAATAATCTCACATGTGTTGGGGGTTACAGTTAATGTAAATCAGCTTTCTGAAAAATCTGACGATACCAAATACCTAAATCGTTTGTTTTCAGCATATATGGATACAACTGATAACGGTGTTGCATTAATTGATTTCAATGGAAAATTTCTGCTCACGAATGAATCATTTATTCGTTTATTTGGCTATACTAAAGCAGAGTTAAGTGAAACAAATTTATCTGAATTTCAACCTCATCTGAACAAAAAATTAAATATATATATAACGTTACTTGAACAAGGTGAGAAAATTCAAGATTTGACTTTGGAGTTGTCTAATAAAAATAAACAGGTTTTGTATACGACCATTTAGTTTTACACCAATTCCCAATGAGCAGGAAGAATATGTGGCATTCGCTGTAATTGTCCATAACATAACGGATAAAATAGAAATTAAACGTAAGTTAACTGCAACACAAGATCGATACCAATTAATAACTGAAAATACGCGAGATTCAGTAAATATCATTGATCAAAATTGAATAATCAAATATGCCTCACCACCACATTTTCACATGCTTGGATACGATTCATTGAATCTTGTCGGATATTTGATTTTGTTCATGAGAATGATAGAAAAGGATTAGGAAAGAAACTTGACTGGGTTAAGAAAACAAAGGAATCCCTTTTGTTAGAATTTAGAGTTTTATCAAATTCAGGAAATGTTTTGTGGCTAGAAACAAACATTAAGCCAGTTAAAAACGATGATGGGACTATTCGTGAAATTGTAACAGCATCAAGAGATATTTCAAACTGGGTAAGAGCAGAAGACAGCTTGAAAAAATTAGCCTATACTGATTACCTGACTGGGCTACCGAACAGGAGAGAGTTTATTAATAAACTTTCTTTGGAAAAGAGTATCATTGATAAAAGTTCATCAAAAGTAATGGCAGTTTGTTCTATTGACGGTGACGGTTTTAAATCAATTAATGATTTACATGGTCATGATGTAGGGGACAGGTTTTTAGTGAAGGTGGGGGAAAGGTTACAGTCTATAGTTTCAAATAAAGATACAATTGCTAGAATTGGTGGAGATGAATTTGCACTATTGCTTAGATGTTTAACAGATGAAGATGAGGCCACAACTATTGCTCAACATATTCGGAGTGTATGAAGTCTCCCATTATAATTGGCGATAATACATTTTTCAATACATTAAGTATTGGCATAAGCGTATATCCTACAGATGATTCTGATCTGGACAAAATTATGCTTAAAGCAGATCAAGCATTGTACGATGCCAAAAGAAATGGAAAAAACACCTATTTACGATATACAAAATAGAAGCAACCGGTAGAGTGGGTTGCTTCTTTTGTATTATTTAGATATATCTAATATTTTCAATTGATCGTTTTCATATCCAACAGTAAATTTGTATTCAGCAGACTTATCTGAAACTGCAGCCTTATTCTGTTGTTTTATTCCGTAAGCCACTTTAAATGTTGCTTCTATCTGGTTTTTATTTGTTAAAACAGTAGAAACGTTTTTATAGCTTAAGTTTACAACATGGACATATTGTTCTCTGAAATCAGAGTAGGAGGTGTTTCCTTGCATCTCACTTCCCAGAATGGTATAAGCACTGATATAATCACGTATTAAAATACTATCAAAGAAGTAGTTTATTAGGTATTCCGCTTCTTCTTTAAAGGCCTCTTCATTGATGTTTTCTATAATCTCTGCTGAAAAATCCAGATTAGCAGTTTTAACTGTATTGGACCATTCCTCAACTTGATTAATAACATTTGTTAAAGGAATACTAAAACCAATTGTTCCATCCTTTGTACCAACTGAATTTATTCCAATAACCTTGCCACTTACTCTATCTATAAGTGGCCCACCACTGTTACCATGTGTAATCTGTGCAGAAATTTGATACACATCATCATAGTCATATCCATCTACAGAAAAATTTCGCTGTGTGCCGGATATTATTCCCAAAGTAACAGTATTTTGAAAACCATGTGGGCTACCCAAGGCAATAACCTCATCGCCTATATCCGCCTTTTGATTCTTCTCGAGAGCAATAGGTGTTTGATTCGCCATTTGTGGTACTCGAATTACAGCTACATCTGTGTCTTTACTAATACCCACAATTGCTGCTGGATACGTTCGTGCATTTGATGTTCGCACTTGAATTACATCAGCATTCTCCACAACGTGAGCATTAGTAATTATATCTCCCTTTTCATTATAAAGAAATCCCGAACCAGTTGTGTTCGTATTTCCATTCTGTGCTTCTATTTGAACCACATTTTTTTCAGCTTTATGAATAATCGATTTCAGGTTTAACGTCTGGGGTGTATTATTTATTTTATTTATACCAGAGTTACTTACTGAAATTTCTACTGAATACCATTGGTTGTACATTGCAAAAATACTTAGCCCACCAACGATTATAATAATTAATGTCAAGATGGTTGGAAGATGTTTATTACTTTTCAAAAAGGCTCACCCCATGTTGTTTTGCATTAACTTTCCGTATACCACTTTATCTTTGTTACATCTACTTTTAATTCATCTGCTTTGTTGTCGATGTCAAAGTGAGTAAATTCAAATTCACCAATCTCATCTGGGTAAAGTGTATCTGGATACACGTAAACTTCATTCGATTTAAACTTTTTGCCCTTTTTTGTTAAGAGATCGTACTCAACAAGTACAGTGTTTATTGGTATTGTTGCAACACTTTTCACTTTTCCTACTACAACAAGCTTACCTTGATCATTATTCATAAGTTTAACATTGACCAGTTCTACTGCTTCATTTTTGTTTTGCTTTCTTTCCATTTCAGCGGTAGTTATGGCTGATTCAATTCTTCTTTGTTGAGCTGTCTCAAACGCAACTCTTTCACTATTAATAGCAGTTTGAAGGCTTATTAGTTTTTTAGATTCTGGAGCATAGATTAGCCCTTCACTTACTAATTCTTCAGCATCTGAAAAGTGATGTACTTTTAACTGTTCACTAGCCATTGAATAAGTATAGTCAACAATTTGATTTCGGATGTTAGTTGCAATTTTTTCGGCTTCACTGCTGTTAACGGATTCCACTTCCCAAAGTATAGGTTTTAATTCACTGATTTCAGGATCCGTTTGTAATTTGTTCTTCACTTGTTCGATTAAAATAGTGTTTCTTGTCAAAACGATTTCATTGATTAACTTTTTGACTACAGATCCATTATAATTTTTTAAGGCCGATTCTGTTTCATTGATAAGATTAAGCGCTTCCTGGTATTCTTGTTTCGCTAGCTCCTTTGCTGCATCATCAATTTTATTTTGAACTTTCATTGCTATACCTGTAAATTCAATTGCATTCAATGCCTGAGGGAAATTTTCTTTTTGTTCATATGCTTTTTTAAATTCATTTCTAGCTTGTTCGTAATTTCCTTTTTGAGCAGATTTTAAACCATTAAAATAAAACTCTTTGGCATCTGTTGTTTGATGATCCAAAAACAAATAAAATCCACCAGTAGATAGTGCTAATAAAATAATAATTGCGATAGGTAATAACCAAACTTTTTTAGACCTTCTGGAAATTGACAAACGGATGTGCATATCATCAGGCAAATTTTTGCCGCATTTTATACAATAGGATTCTTCTTCCTTAACTGTTGTTCCGCAATAAGGACAGTGAAACAAAACTGTCACCTCTTTCGATTAGGTAGTATCTTTAGATGAAACTAGGAGAGGCTATAAAATCAACCTATTAGAAAACTTGGCTTATCGCAAAGTCTTGTGGCGAAAGCCTAAGTTGCATTTATGCAGAAAGAAAGTTTTTATATTTTCTTTACTGCCGTAATATTTGACTAAACTTTTCGTTCCTAACTGACAACCCAATTTTCTTTTCTATTTTAACATAGTTTTACTTTATTTAGGGTTGGGAAATTGGTATGATGGTAAAGAGTTATTCTTGTAGAATAAAAACTTTACATAATCGTTACTGGGAGGTGCGCGACTCAATGGGAGTAGCATTAGGTGTAATATGTTTCGCTATTTTAATTTTAAATATAGGATACTGCGTTTTAGATAATGAAAAATAGATAACAGAAGGGCCAGACCATTGTTGAAGTCTGACCCTGTACTTATTTAATCATAGACCAATCGTCAAATGGATAAATGATAAGTTCTGATCTTCCTACAATATCGTCTGAGTTTATAAAGCCTAGCCCATTTCGAGAGTCTTTACTTATTGCCCGATTGTCCCCCATAACGAAATACTTTTCCTCTGGCACCTCAATAGGACCAAAATTCCCTGTATGTTCTAATGCTTCTGCATTTGTGAATTTTTCTTCATATTTTTCACCATTAATATATAATTGATGATCTTGAAATTTTATAGTTTCTCCAGGTAAACCGATAACGCGTTTTACATAATTTTTATTTGGTCGCTTGACTATTACTACATCACCACGTTCAGGTTCATCGATAAGATAAATTAGTTTGTTGAAAATCACACGTTCTCCATCTTCGAGTGTAGGAACCATGCTTTCTCCTTCAACTATAGATGTTGCAAACACGAACGTGCGCAGGAAAAACGCCAACAATATTGCGATAAAAATTGCTTTTCCCCACTCTAACCATTCATTGCTTTTTTTATCCTTAGCCAACTTTTTGACACCCTTTCATTATCTAACTCCATTATCTGTTTGAAAAGAGTTAGTGACAAATAAATCTATAAGTTTGACCTCTTTAATTTTTTCAGGGACTGAATCATGGTTGTATGATAGTCATCATCAGTGTTTAGATGCAAGCCCATCTCATAGGATGTTTTTGATGGCTTGGTCCAGGTCACAGCACCGAATGCATCAAAGGATGTATCATCAATTTTGTATGTTAGTCTGACTTTAGTATCGCTTTTCAATTGTATGTCATCTTCACAATAAACTTTCGCACCATTCCTACTTACGTCCAAAATGGAAACTTTTACTTCTGTATTATTCGTTGCATCATATAATTTTCCATCTAAAGGCTGACCGAAAGTGAAACGAAAGGGTTCATTTCTTTTAAAATACACACTAATTCACCTGCCTATTACTTAAAGGTATCATTTTTATAAAAAATATAATAGTCTTTTGCTTAATAGTAAGAAAGATTTCACAAATAATACTTATTCACAGCTTGGCAAACAACTACGTAAATGCTAAAGTTATATCAGCTATGATATAAGGGGGTAACCACTTAATTGAGATGAGTACAATAAATCTGCTGTTGGAAAGAATTGAATTTTTGCGAAATGAGATGACCAAGGTTGCCTTTAAAAAAGGGTTTACAAGTCAAGAATCAATCATTATAAGTCAAGAGCTTGACAAATTGTTAAATCTATACGATAGCGTCCACCGAACTAAAATTAAAAATAAAAAAAATCAAAACCTCTACTAAAGTAGGCTGGTTAATTAGAGTCTGGGATATCCTGATGGTAATTGTCAAGGATAATCCCACTCCACCGTTCTACCATTTTAACTCTTCGATCCTTACTAAAATTACAACTTCAAAGAGTCTGAGAAACCTTCAAATGCATTTAAAAACCCATACAATTCGAACTGAAACATTTAACAAATGAAAAATAGTCATTTTTTCTTCACAAAATGTTCAAATAATTATGATATATTTTATTATAATAGGGTATAATAGATATATATATATAGAAGGAGTGAAAGAAATGCGACCAAAAACACAAAATTTCGAAGAACTTGTTCGACAATACAAAGAGGAATTACTTTCAGATGAAAAAGAATTATCTCAAATAGAATTGCGCCTTGAAAACAAACAAAGCAAAAAAGAGGAAAAGAAGCCAAGACGTTTTTCTTTTTATGATTAAGTCGATTAATAAAAGCGGAGCGATAGAAAGTATATCGCTCCGCTTTTATTTGCTGTAAAGAAAATAAAAAAAATTTCTTTCTGCATAAGTGCAAATAAGACTTTCGCCATAAGACTTTGCGATAAGCTAAGTTTTCAAAAGTTCGTTTTTCCCTTGGTTGGTGTAAAGTTGAATCAAAATAACAGCACCAATAATACATGCCATTCCAATCATTTGAATACCAGAAAAGCTTTCGTGAAAGACAAAGATGCCAATAACTGTTGCAACTACGGGCTCAATAGTCGTGAGAATAGATGCATTGGAAGCCTCTGTTAGACTTAAACCATATGTATATATAATGTATGCGAACGCAGTTGGCAAGAATCCTAATCCGAAAGCATAAAGCAAAACTATGGGATTTGTTAACAAGTCTATTTTTTCCTGGTAGGGGAAAAAGGGCAATAATGTTATGGTTGCTACGACGAAAGTGTATGTAGTTATGCTTAAACTAGTATATTTTTTTAGCGCATATTTACTAAAAATACTGTAGAGTGCATATCCTATTCCAGAACCAAGTCCAAATAGAACACTGCCTAGTTCAAATGCCGCTGGATTAAAAGGAATTAGACCTACGATGAGACAAGTTCCCAACAAGGTAATAATTAAGGAAATCAGTTTTATTCTGGTTAGCCGTTCATTAAAAAGAATGAGAGAAAGGATTGTTACAAAAGCTGGGGCAGTATATAACAATGCAGTTGCTAATGGTATTGTAGACAATTCAATTGCTGTAAATAAACAAAAATTGAAAAAAATAATGCTAATAATACCTGTCCCTATAAAATATTTTATGTCACCAAGAGAGTGAAGTTTCAATTTCTTAGGAGATTTGAACAACATGTAAACTAGCATTAGTATCGCAGTGGTTGTGACTCGTAATGTTACCACTTCCATAGGTGAGAATCCAAAGCTATATAAATTCTTAACGTACCACCCTATGGTGCCCCAAAGCGCTGCGCCTCCAATAATGAGTAAAAAAGCTCTATTCAATGCTATTTCCCCCTTGCTCTCTATATTTATGCACTTAGTATAACAAACTTCCTTTAATTAAGTAGGGGAATTCTGTTAAGTAATTTTTGAATGTTTATCATATTTTAATAGTTTATGGATATGGAATAATGGAGATAATAGTACAAAAGGTCGGTGAATAGAAATGAACCAATTGGTACAGTTTTCTTCGTTAATCGAGTTTAACTCATATGTACTAATGGGACTGATTATTACATGCACATTAGTTTGTTACCTTATTGTTAAACCATTTGTACATTGGTTTATAGTGTTGAAACAAGAACGTATATTAAGCTATATGATATGTAGCTTCATTGTTTTGATTTGCGCCACTTCACTTGGCTTTACACTCGAGGTAGACTATACAAGTCTTATCAAATTAACGCTATTCTGTGTGGCAATATTTGGGGCAGTGCTAGTGATTATTCGGCTTATTCAGTATATATTTAAAAGCGCATTTACATGATAACCCCGCAGCAGACAAGCGGGGTTAGTTTATTAACGTTCTTCTTTTTGTACGACACCAGCTGCTTCTTGTACTTTGCTTAACCATTTAAACACTAGTTTATAATGTTCTTCAGGAGTTGGCTGATTTTCAGGTGCATTTCTTAACACCATTACTTTTTCATCTTCCGAAAGTTTTTCAAATTTATCCTTTAACACATGTGTTTGATCTGCATAACGTTGCAACTCGTAAACAAAGTCTTTTAATTCTACCATAACAATTTCCTCCTTTAATACACTAATACCATTACATATAACAAATAAAACATCAAAATCGGTTAATTGACCGATTTTGATGTTTATAATTCTTACAACTTGGAACAGTACGCATCGCTGTTGTACCTTGGTTAGGTATGTAATTGTGTTCTAAGTTTCAAACTTTCTGTAAGGCTTGGTAGGTGGCCATTCCATTTTCCCTAAAGATGAAGGGGTAAAGTAAGAAGAAGTGTATCTTTTGTTGTTTTTCGTCTTCTTGTCAGGCTTATCTTTGTAATCAATGTAATTATAAACAATTTTTTTGGCCGACGACAAAGACATTTTTGCTTGAGGATTTCTAAACGATTGATCCAGAGTGCCTAAATGTTCAAGCTGATTGAAGTCTTTTTTTTCTGGAGGTATATGAAAATAGTAGTCTTCAACTTTTATGAGTAATGTAGAGTGCTGATTACTGAATTTTGGGTGGTCAGAGAAATGTAGTCCAATTTTTTTTGCTCGATTTTCGAATAACAGCTTTTTGATAGTTTCCTTTTTTATAAAATACAAATGCTTTGGTTCTGAAGCAGTTTTTGCATGTCGATTGATTGTATACAATGCTTTTGCAAGTTCTGTTATAGAAGTAGAGTTTTCTTGATTCATTGTTGTTCCTCCTTTTTTATGTGAAATTATTGTGTCAATTCTATATTATCGCAAAGCTTGTCCATTTACAATAAGTGATTAGAAAGAAAAATAGCTGGACCAAACTCCAGCCATCGTTACGGAAGTTGATGTGTTACAATTACTTCATTTTTTTAATGTCTTCTACAATCTGTTCCATATCTGCCGCTTTTGTTCCTGAGTATCGTTTGATTACGTTTCCTTCTGGTGAGACGAGGAAAAAACTAGTCCCGTGCATAAACTGGTCAGTATCCGGAACTTTTTCTACTGCAGATTTGAAAGATTTAATTGAAAGTTCTTTAATTGCTCCAAACTCATATCCTGTTAGGAAATGCCAATTGTCGAAGGTTGCTCCACGAACTTTGCCGTATTCCTTTAATTTTTCTTTAGTATCATGTTCTGGATCAATACTAAATGAAACCAATTGAACTTCATCGAGTTCAGCTTCTTTCAATTTTTCCTGAAGTCTAGCCATGTTTGATGTCATAGGGGGACATACCGTTTCGCAACTAGTAAAAATGAAATCTGCCACCCAAAAATTCCCTTCTAAATCACTGTTACTTATTGTTTCACCATCCTGGTCTGAAAATGAGAAATCATTTACCTCCCAGGAAAAGTCTCCCTTATATTTATCACCACAGGCAGTAAGTATAAGTGCAAGTATTAATAATGAAAAAGCAGCTTTTAAGTTTGTCCCCATAATTTTGACCTCCGTAGTAATAAAATCGTAATTAGCATAGCACTATTGTGTGGATAAAACTATGGATAAAGTGTTACACTTTTCAAATTTGTAATGGCTGTTTTTTAAAAGACTGTTGTTGTTGCAAAAAATCCATAAACTGCGACGTAACTTACCGCTACGGAAATACACTACGCGCACCTTAGGGAGGCTGTTGAGCTTTAACTAATTAACCTTTAGTGTATAGACATAAATATCAGGTTTGCACAGGAAGCGGTAAGGTAGTCGAGTTGTTCCGATTCCTTTTGTAACATACAGAGTTAAATGATTTAGCTGATATTTACCTTTAACATACTTTTGTGCGTACATAGGGGTATATAGGTGTCCAATAATAGGTAAGCGTATCTGACCACCATGGCTATGCCCGGATAATTGAACATCAACATCATAGTTGATTGTTTGAAGTGCAAAATCGGGTTCGTGAGCAAGCAAAATAGTGAAAAGGGAAGGGTCAGCTTGTTGTAATGTTTTTCCAAGGTTGGGATTACCTAGCATAACATCGTCAATTCCAGCCAATACAAAGGATTCCTCACCCTTAACAATTGTAGTGTGCTGATTTTGGAGAAGATTAAACCCCGATTGATCCATTACATTTCTCATTATATTCGTTCCATAACCACCATGATCATGGTTTCCGTATATCCAATATTTCCCATACTCTGCTTCGAGCGAACCAAGAATTCGAATTAGTGTTGTGTTCCAATTATAGTTATTTGGTGCATCTACCAAGTCGCCAGTAAAAACGATAATGTCAGGGTTTTGATTATTAATGGTTTGAACTAACTTTTCTAGTTGCTGAAGTGAATAATGAAATCCGATATGTGTATCAGAAAACTGAACAATCTTAAAATTGTTGAATTCTGGTGATAGTTTAACTGAGGTTAGTGTTTCTTGTTGTATATCAAGTAAAGTCGGTTCAATTTCGCGTGCATAGTAATAAGTACCACCACTTAAACCCAAAAATGCCAGTATACTGCCAATGGATTTTTTCAAAAATGATCTTCTGTTCATATGGTCAAACCTTTCTGAAACTAATAGTTGAATTATAACATGTGTAATATGGTATTGAACATGAATTATCTTATTAATTCAAGGTTAAGAAACTGGTGTTAGAAATCATCTATCTAAA
>NZ_JBMERP010000073.1:0-18486 GCF_049310925.1 Virgibacillus sp. DJP39
TTATCATTGACCAACTCGGTCAATTGCATTATAACTGTATTGACCGGGTTGGTTAATACAGTTTTCACAATAAAAAACCCATTATTTTTTAAAGGAGTTAGTAAGCCTCATTATTCACATAAAACGCTTAGGATTTGGAATGCTGGAGTAGTCTTTTCTTATTTCTGGAGTTTGTTGATGCTTAAGTCAAAGGAGATGAAAACAAATGCTGAATGAGGTTATAATGATGAGGGTGAAATAAACAAACAGCAAGCAGCAAGAGCTTTTTCAAGGAGTGATTTAACATGGACAAGATTATTCGTATACTACATAGCAATGACTATTCCCATCTGGAATCAATGGACACTGGAACAGATGATGATTATGTAAAACGCATTTTTGAGAAACTTATATCAGGAAACAATCGTTTATTTGGGTTATTCCTTAACGGCCAGATGGTCAGTATTGGTGGGTATTCAATCTATGCAGGAAAGTACGCAATGTTGGGAAGATTACGTAGCGATCGTCGGTATAAGGGTAACGCATATGCTACGGAATTAATGTCTTATATGATGAACGAAGCATTCCAACTAAACGGCATTGAATGGGTAGGGGCAAACACACAAGAGGAAAATAGTGCAGCAAGAAGAGTTATGGAAAAGATTGGGTTAGGAACATATTCCACCCTATACAGCGCTACTACTTATGATACATCTCTTTTCGATACAGGTACTAAACCCTGGAATCCTGTTACTGATTTGCAGCAAAAAAAAGATTGGTTGAGCACAATGTATGACGATGATTCGTCAGTATTTCCCTATGAGTGCTACTATTCTTTTCCAGCTTCGAAAGAGTTATTTCAGGACAATGACTTAAACCAATGGTCCTTTTATGAAAATGATGCCAAAACTCGTGCGCTCATTACAAAGACTGATCAAAAGAAACACCATTACCTGCACGTAATCTATCCATGGAATGATATAATCTCTCAAAAAGGGTTATGGGAAACAATTGACATTGACTACAGAAAGCTGATGAAACAGACAGATGGTGAAACATATATCTGGGTAGATCTAACAAAGGAGCAAATGCAGTCCCTACCTGAAAACCATCAATTCGAGCTACCATCACCTTGGATTTTATATGGAGTGGATAAACCGAGTTGGCTTAAATTACATGCATTGGCTTACTAGGTAGCTGCTGGATCACAACTACCATATTTGTTAAGAGTAATTGTTCTTGTGACGATTACTCTTTTGCATTAATAATCCCTTCTTAAACATATCGTAACATCAGTAGTTGCAACAAAACTCAGCAATTTATTTATCATCGATATTTTCAGCAAGTTTTTTAAGTTCCTTTGCACGAGAAACTATAAATTGACGCATATAGTTGGCTAAAAACAACCTATCGGCGGCCGAACCAATGAAACCGAGAGGCGATTTATAATCAAATGTATCGATCATTATGGTTCCATCGGCTTCTTGTAAGAACTGATGTGTATGATGGAATGAATGAAACGCTCCTTTTACCATAACATCTACGAAACTGTAAGGCTTTTTCATATGAATCACCTTAGCTGTGAGTCTTTGTCTTATTCCAAAGTGAGTCGCTTCCCATGTAACAATATCACCTTCCTCTAATAAGCCTGTTACAACTCCTCCTATAGCCTTTTCTTTAGTTCCAGGAGTAGTCCTTGTGTGGATATCAACGTTTCTTGCAAGGTCGAAACATAATTCTAGAGGTGCTACTATAAATTCCTCATGTTTAATAACAGGCATTTTCATTCTCCTTCTTTGCAGTTTCCTCCTAATTCACTAAGTTTATAATCCTCTTTAAGTCAGACCAATTTATAATACGCTCCATAGTTAAATGCTTGTTATAGGATTGATCTTTTACTAGTAGTTTGACTGAATCTTGCATAAGTGTATCAAGAACTGCTGGCTTATCATCAACATAATAGTCAAGATTTAATTGTCGAATAATATGTATCTTTTCCTCATCCCTCATACCATAGTAAAAACTATCATCCTTGACAGGGAATCCTGTCTCAAGTAACCATCTTTTTGTTCGTTCTCCATGTTCACTTGGCCTGGCCGTTATATAATAAATTTCATGTCCCTGCTCATTTAGCTCATTCAATGTCTCAACTGCCCCAGGAAAAGGTGGACAGGAAGTATAATAAATTTCTTCTAAGGAGTCCTTCCACATAGCTTTCCCCTGTTCTTCTGTTAAGCCAAATGGTTCATGTATTTCCACTCTCTTTAGCTCATAAAATGCTTCTATTGGTATATCCAGGCCCAGCTTTTTATTATAAATAGTAAAAGCATGTTCCCTTAAGTTGATTAGTGTATCATCAATATCAAAACCAAATCTCATTTGCAAATTCCTCCACTATGTCAGTCATCCGGACAGGTACCCTCTTCATCTAAATGACCAGAACGTTTTATTTTTGTTTGTAAATAATCATGGTTAAATTCGGACTTGTCTCCCCACAAGGGTTCTCTGCCGGAAACATGCAGCCCAGCCTTTTGTAACGATTCGAGCTTTTTGGGGTTATTTGTAATAAGTGAAACCGGCTTAGTCCGCAACGTTTTCAGGACTTCAATCGCATCATTGTAGTTTCTGGAATCATCTACATAACCGAGTCCCAAATTAGCATCTACAGTGTCATACCCATTTTCCTGCAGGATATATGCCATAGCTTTGCTGAACAGGCCAATTCCTCGTCCTTCATGGTTTGCCAGATAAAATAAAGCTCCCGCACCATTTTCGGCAATCTTTTTCATGGATTGTTTCAACTGAAATCCGCAATCACAACGCTTACTTCCAAAGATATCTCCAGTGTGGCAGATAGAATGCATTCTGACCAGCGCCTCATCAGAATTAGCAAAGTCACCATAAACCAGTGCACTGCACTGTTGAAATTCAGCTAAATTAGCAGAGTTAAGTTTGTGCAAAATTGCTTTGTAGTCATCAATTAGCTCATGATAGTTTAACCAGCAATACCATTGAAAGACAACAGTCTCTCCATACAAATCAACCGGAAGCTGAATAGGTCCAACTAAATAAATTGCGCCTTCTTTTTGTTCTATTAATCGAATCTTATCTTCTAAAATAGTTAATACATTTGATACAGCTTTATTTTCTTTCATAATCTCATCCCTTTACCTTTTCTCTATATTAGAAAAAGCGAACAATAAAAGGAATTGCCATTACAATTCCTTCGTTACAACTATATAGTTAGTTTATTCCTGTCCCATCATTTACTCCAGTGTTTATGCCTAGGATTGATGAATTTATAATAAATTTCGGAAATTGTGTGACATTCTAACCCAACATCACTACAAAAATAAGTGGCTATCCGCTCATTTTCTATTCATTTAAAACTCACGCTTTACTTGTTTAATAACTTTCTCGCTTCCATCATTTTCAACAACCTTAACTTCAACAGACTTAGACTTACTGACTGCAAACCAAAATCTTTTATTACCTTCAACTTCAATTATTTTTGCTTCCTTTTTCCCCACCTAAATTTGGGCAATATCATTGTCATTAATTGTTCCAGAATAAATAGAATGTTTCCTCCCTTATCTCTATATTGCTAAAACGTAACGAGCTAGAAAAAAGTTACAACCTGTATCTTTTTTTCGCAATTTAGCTTCAATAGAAAAAGCCACCCATAAAAGTGGCTTTTTCTTTGTATTGTATTTATCAACATTTATTTCACTTCATTGGGATGCTTCATAAAAAAAGGCATTTTTTGTGCACCGGTCATGCGAACGTATGTAAACAATTGACCTTTATGGTGGATTTCGTGATCGATTGCATTAGACAGCCAAAAACTCCCTGGTGCTTTATCTTTGTTAAACTCTACTTCAGAAGTAATATGCGTTTTCTTTAGGGTTTTCATATCGTTTTTTGTTATATCTGTATATTTCTTTACAATCTCTCGTACATCATTGATTGTTTTATATTCTTTTGGAGCTGATGGCGGTGTAAACTTTCCATTTTTAACCGTTTTAACAAACATATCCATTGAGGTCGCGATGTGGACTGCTAATTCACCCAATGTCACTGCATTGTCCCAAGGTTTAAAATTAACATGCTCATCTTCCACTATTTCAAGTAAATCATGAACTACCAGTCTGTGCTTTAGCCAACCTTCCACAACTTCATTCATCGTATCCATTTTATATTTCTCCCCCTCTTTCTAATCTATTGTATTGCACGTGCCTATTTTTATTAATACAACTACTATGCTACAATTCCTTTGTAAACTTTTCAATTTCTAAGATTTAAATTAACTATTTTTCATTAGAAAACTTGCCTTATGGCGAAAGCCTAAGTTGTACTTATGCAGAAAGAAAGGTTTTATACCTTCTTTACGGCTAAAAAAAAAGCACTAATCCGTTAACAGGATTGTGCTTTTTTTGTAACAGTTTTATAGAAAGTATTCTATTGCATTTTTCTTACAAAATATCGTCACTATTTTGTTGAGCTTCCTGCACTTGCTGACGAGTGTCGTGCAGTTGTTCAGATGCCTGTTGGAATTGTGGGTTTTCAGTCGCTTCAGTTCCAGCCTGGCTCCGCGCATTTTGTAACTCCTCTTCGGCACGTTGCAGGACTTGTTCTGCTTGTTGAATTAATTCAGGATTAGAACCCTGTGCAAGACGAACAGCCTCTTGGGCTTCTTTAATATCCTGGCTGGCTTGTTGCAATTTCTGATGTAGGCTTTGCTGCTCCATATAAATACCCTCCATTTGCTTTACTTCTTTGGTTGACGGAATTCTATATTTATTGTTCCTTAATTGTTTTTTATTATGTATTAGCAGTTAAAGCGAGAAATTAACAAAAAAGGGAACCGATCTTATGTGATCGACTCCCTTTTTAAAATTATTTATTATCCGTGATATTCATTACTTTCGTTTACGTCATCTGAAACCAAACCAGACAGAACATGAACCCGTAGAATAAATCCGACCAACTTTTCCTCGTGATTTACAACAGCAAGAGGAAAACTT
Organism: Virgibacillus sp. DJP39; assembly: GCF_049310925.1. Taxonomy (NCBI): domain Bacteria; kingdom Bacillati; phylum Bacillota; class Bacilli; order Caryophanales; family Bacillaceae; genus Virgibacillus; species Virgibacillus sp. DJP39. The sequence continues at coordinate 5,004 of NZ_JBMERP010000073.1, forward strand.
GATTCCAATGCTTTAGGAATTAAATCATTAACATATTCATCTTGTTGTACGATTGTAACATCATGACGTAACACATCTTCAAGTGATTTTTTTTCTTTTATCCCTTTTATTGCATCGTCAATTGTCACAATACCTTTTAAATGTCGACCGCGATCAACAACAAATACGCTGGATATTCCGTTGTCTTCCATTTCTTTTCTAGCGACATTTAGACCATCCTTCATTGAGACTAGTGCATGCGGCTTAATCATTACATGCTCTGCTTGAAAGATCTTTGAACGGTCTATATCTTTAATAAAATCAGATATATAGTCATTCGCGGGTTTTTCGATGATTTCTTCAGGTGTTCCTACCTGATTGATTTTACCATCCTTCATAACCGCTACCCTATCGCCCAATTTAAATGCTTCATTAACATCATGTGTGATAAATATAATTGTTTTTTGCAAACGATCCTGGATATCCAGTAACTCAAGTTGCATCTCACGGCGTATTAATGGATCAAGTGCACTAAATGGTTCATCCATTAAAAGGATGTCTGGGTCGTTAGCTAGTGCACGTGCTAATCCTACACGTTGTTGCATACCACCAGAAAGCTGATCCGGGTATTTATCCTCATAACCTTTGAGACCAACAATATCAATGTTATTTTGTGCAATCTTGCGGCGTTCATCTTTGGAAATATTACGAATTTCCAGTCCATACTCTACGTTTGCTATAATAGTACGATGACTGAAAAGACCAAAGTGCTGAAAAACCATTGCTATTTTTTCCTGTCTGACTTTTTTTAATTTAGCACTGTTTAACTTAACGATGTCTTCCCCGTCAATGAAAATCGAACCATAAGTAGGCTTATTTAATAGGTTAAAACAACGGATCAACGTCGATTTACCGCTACCTGAAAGTCCCATAATAACAAATATCTCACCTTGTTTTATTTCCAGTGAAGCGTCATAGACTCCCACTGTTTGGCCCGTTTCCCTCAGAATGTCTTCTTTACTCATTCCGTCTTTAATTTTAGGGATAACTGATTTTGGTTTGTTTCCAAATATTTTTGAAACATGTTCAAGTTTTATCTTAGAAGTCATTAGCTTACCCTCCTATGCTTCTGGAGTTTTTCTGCTACCCCACCAGTGATGCGGTCAATTATAATTGCTAAAAATACAATACTGATTCCAGCTTCAAAACCTAGTGAAATATCAATTTGATTAATGGATACTAGAACTTGTTCACCAAGGCCTTGAGCACCGACCATCGACGCTATTACAACCATTGCTAATACCATCATTGTTGTCTGGTTTACCCCAGCCATTATAGTAGGTAGAGCTTGTGGAAGTTGAATTTTGAATAGCATTTGCCATTTTGATGATCCGAAAGATTGTGCTGATTCAATTACTTCCTTATCAACACCACGGATTGCAAGTTCTGTAAGTCTTATAACGGGTGGAACTGCATAAATTAATGTCGCAAAGATTGCAGATATATTTCCTAATCCAAAGAAGAATATTGCAGGGATTAAATATACGAAACTCGGCATCGTTTGCATCGCGTCTAACAATGGTCGCATAATAGTCGATATTCCTTTATTAAACGCCATCCATACACCTAATGGAATTCCAATTAACAAGGAAATACTTACAGCCGCCATTACAATTGCAATCGTGGTCATCATATCTTCCCATAACCCAAATGTACCTATCAAAAACACAAAGGCACCATATAGAACACCAGATAAAATTGATTTAAAATACCATCCTAGCAAGACAATAGCTAGAATGAACACCCACCAAGGCATCCAAAGTAAAACTCCTTCAATTCCATTGATAATTTGCGATGATAAAATGTAGATAAATTCAAAAAATTTATCAAGTGATTCATCCAGAAAATCCACAAATACTTCAACATAATCACCAACATTAGTATTTATACTAGGAAATGCACCCATAGGTACCACCTCTTTCTTTTAAATTAGAAAAGCAGCCAACCATTAGCGGCCGGCTGCTAAAAGATTTATTCGTTAATAGAGTCCTTGACTTTTTTGGCCACGTCTTCAGGTACCCATTTAGTCCAAACATCTTCATGTTCGTTCATCCACCAAATTGCTGCTTCCTCAGCAGAAATGTCCTCTTTTGATGTCATGTACATTAACGCGTCTTCAGTTAGTGCACTACTAGTCTCATAGTTATTTAAAAACTTCACAACTTCAGGTGCTGCTTCAGGTATGTCTTTATGAACAGCAACTACAACATCATTTGGAGGGAATTCTGTACCTTTTGTTTTCTCCCATGTTTCTTGATCAAATTCTGGTTCCTCTAATAACGTTAAATCAAACTTAGCAGTCACAGCAGTTGGTGACCAGTAATATCCTACCCATGGCTCCCCAGCTTTATATGCATCTGTTAATGACGCGACAATAGCTGCATCGGAACCAGGCTTAAAGTTTACAAATGTATCGTTCAAACCATATGTTTCCATTTTCTGTGTGATTGTTTTTTCAACAGCCCAACCACTTGGGGCATTGATTAAACGGCCTTTATCTGGTTCTGCTGGATCAGCAAATAATTCAGGATATTTTTTTAAATCCTCAACCGTTTTCAAATCTGGTGCAACTGCCTCGATACCACGCTCTTCATCACCTTCAATGACATATGTCGGAACATATAATCCCTGAGTATTATCATCAAAGTTTACAGAAGTTTTTTTGATATCCCCAGATTCGATTGCATTTTCATATACTTCTTTAGTGTTTTCTGTCCAAATTTCCATATATACATCAATGTCGCCTTCAATAAATCCTGTTAATGTTGCTGCAGTAGAACCAGAAATCACTTCTGTGTCTATACCATAACCCTCTTCTATAATTTTTTGTGCTATGCTGTTATGCACTTTGATACTGTTCCATCCAGCATCACCAAAAACAAGTTTATCAATTTCACCTTCTGAACCTGATTCTGAACCTCCACAGGCTGAAAGCACTAGTAAAACGGTAGTAGATAATAATAGTAAGATTTTTTTCATTTGATTACCCCTTTTTTATTTTTTTCGTATCCAGAAAATAAGTAAATAGTACGTCGCTAGGACGAGGTTAAAGACTGAAGGAAGTTTCGCTGGAGATACGTATAATGACGACACTATTAATCATAGTAAATAGCAATCTTAAAATCAAACTGTATATAAAGCAGGAAACCCTAGTTATCCACCATTTATCACAGTCAGTGGTTTATTACTATCGATAATAGCTAAATTTGCCAAAATACTACACATTTCGAAAATATCGAATTTTAATAGGGAGTAGCGTTTTGCTCAATTTTACCCAGATAGCCTGAACATTTATAATTATACTGAGTGTAAAATAATCATCCAAAATGCTTTCTTGCAGGGGTGGTTATTTTTTGTTTGACAACATAGCAACAGCTACTCTCGCAAAAGAGATCACAAAAAAGATGTCTCAAGATAAAATTATCCCCAGTACCTGTAAGTGATACTGGGGATAATTCAGTTTATAAAACTAATATGCTATTTTTTATTGAACTCTAACCTCTTGACCAATTTGCAGATTACGTGGCTCAATATCAGGATTTAATTCGTATAATTCTGCTAACGTCAAACCTGCATGAAGATTAGCAATACTAGTTAGTGTGCTACCAGGACTTACGGTGTGATACTTTTCATTGAGTTCATTATCTGTACTAACTCTTACCTCTGAGCCAATTTTTAAATTTCTAGGATCAATGCCGGGGTTCAGGTCATATAAATCTGCTAACGTCAAACCCGCGTGAAGGTTGGCAATGCTAGTAAGAGTACTGCCTGGAGTCACGGTATGAAATTCTTCATTTAGAGTTCCCTCATCACTATTCTCTCCTGTAGTGTTAACAGTGAGTTCAGAACCTACTTGAAGAGCGTCCGCATCAACGCCAGGGTTCCATTCATATAGATCATTAACCGACACTTCCTCATATTGCTGAGCAATACTCCAAAGTGTATCACCCTTTTCAATAGTCACAGTTGTCTTCTCAGCAGAAACACTGCTTACGCCAAGACCGATCGTTAATCCAATGGCTGCCACCGGTGCGAGATACTTTGTTTTATTCATACATTTCCCCTCCTTCAAATTTTGTAAAATGCCTTACATTATGTATGTTGCTAAATTAGTGAAAATTTAAACATAAAAATTTGAAGAAGGCTCATTAAAAACGCTTGGGTTACTGAGCCTAGTTAACTCTTATGAAAAAAACATATCTGCACATCATCCCTCTAGTCATCTGATTCTTCCGCAAAGGAGAAGTTTAAAATTGAATTCAGTAGCACCTCAAATGGTTTGTGTTCAGGACCTATTTCGAATCAAAAAATAAGCTCGCTTTATTAGCGAACTTTCTTAGTTGAATTGAATTATATCTTCAAGTTAACGTTTAATCAGTAATGCAATTAATTTTAGGATTGAACGGACTTGAAATTTAGCATTAAAGCTTCTTATTTTTAAATGAAAAATAAAAGAAAAAGCCATTTAAAATCGTCAACAACACAAATCCAGTAAAAACGTTACTATAGACAACCGCATTCCCTTGTGCAAGTGAAAACGGGTTAAGTTTCACAGTGCTGTCATAATCTAGTATCTTTCCGATAATAGCACCACCAAAGGCCCCAGACATAAAATTAACTAAATTGTAAATCCCCATCCCAACCCCAATTTCATTTCTAGGGAGGACTGTTGAAATTAAATCTGCAGTGGCTGTCTGGATAAATGGAAAAGCGATAAAGCTGATAATAATTATGGTACTAATCAACCAAGTTTCACTTCCAGTAAGAGTAGACAACAGAAAGAACCCCGAAACCATGAGCCCAAAAGCAATATAAACTACTTGCTTACTACCTTGCTTATCGGTTAAAAATCCTGCCCATTTCCCCATAAAAGCAGCAACCATTGCTCCTGGGAATAAAGTAAGACCTATTAATAGTGAACTTAATCCATTAACCTCACTTAACATTAGAGGCATGATAAACATCATCCCCATCATGGTCATAACCGCAAAAAATCCGGTAATAATAGTTGTGCGGTAAGCTGCGTTCTTAAACAATTCCGGACGAATAAAAGGGTTATTACTAGTTACTATTCTCCACGTGAAAAAACAAAAGAATACAACGCTAATGACAATATACCACCACGTTAATAATGTAATAAATAGAATAAGAGTAGCTACGGCTAATGCGATGAACACAGCCCCAAGTATATCTACTTTTCCGTCTTTCTTCTCTTCCTCAGGCATCCAGATCCGAAAGAACGGAATCGTAATTAAAACGAGTGCGGAAATTAAAAATAAAAATTGCCAGTTCAGTGCACCCGCTACGAATCCCCCGATTACTGGACCAATACCTGAGGCAAAAGCCATCGTACTTGAAACGACACCTAATACCCTACCTCTTTCTTTCCAAAAATATCTTGATGGCACAATGAATGCCAAAGCTAGAATAGAAGATGCACCTGTCGCCTGAACCATGCGTGAAAGGACGACCATTAGAAAGGTTGGTGAAAAGAAACCTAATATTGAACCAAAAGCAAACAGGCTAAGACCAACTGTCAATAGTGTTTTCAAAGGATATATATCGGCTAATTTGCCGTACATCAACGCACCAATTGCATACAGGATGATATAGCCAGTCACTACCCAGCTTACCTGTGATGGAAGTAGCGAGAAAGATTTTGCAATATCTGGTACGGCTATCATAAACATTGTTCCGTTCATAACAGAAAATAGTAATACAGAACACATTAGGAAGATAATCTTCTTTTTTTCTGATTTACTTAAAATGGGTTCATATTCTTCACTTGCATCTGCTGTTGTCATTTCTTTCGACCCCCCTATTTCTTATTGTTTTTACTTAACCCACCTGCATATCATAAACAGTCGAACTTAAAAAAATCCAGTAATGTGTTTGGAATGTAATGTGTGCTCGGATATGCCACGGGCGGTGTGTATTGTATTGTGTGTATTTTCGAGTTCCAATAAGACGAATTCGAGCACCAAATTGTTTTTTCGAGCACCACCACAGTAAAATCGAGCACCAACCAAATGGCGCCCGATAATTTAAATCAGTGCTCGGTTAGGGCTAACTGGCGCTCGATAATTTGAATCAGCGCTCGACTTCGGTCAATCAGTGCTCGATTTCCGTGTATGTTAGTTGGCACTATCACTCTATCACTAGAATAAACTACTCATCCCATCTATACTATACATAAGAATACTTTAGTCAAAGAAAGGTGATATAAAATGGGGAAGTGCTCAATTGATCATTCACATGAAGATGTTTTGAAGAAATTCCACTCTCAGGAATCATACTTACCTGATAAAGTAAAAGGGGTAGTTAATGATTTTTTAAAGAACGAGTCCACACAGGAAGAATTGAACGATTTGTTTCATTTACTAAAAAAATATGACCTCTCTTCTGATGCAGAACGAAGTGAAAGAAATAAGAAGCTTTTAGCACTGAGTAATGGCTAAGCATTCCACCATGAAATTAAAAGAAGCCATCCCTAATTTAAATGGGATGGCTCCTATTAACTTCTAACTAGGTTACATAATTTCTCTCTCCAGTTTAATACCGATAAATTTCATTTCCGTCATATCCTCTATGGCATATTTAACGCCTTCTTTTCCAATACCACTTTGCTTAACTCCACCATACGGATGGTTATCCTGTCTATAAGTGGAGATTTCGTTAATCCAGACGCCACCCATTTCCAGTTTTTCAGCAACACGTAATGCTCGATTTATATCTTTAGTAAAGACACCTGCTTGAAGACCATAAATGGAATCATTCGAATACCCGACTACCTCTTCTTCTGTTTCAAAAGGAATGACAGACACTATCGGGGCAAAAACTTCTTCCGCTATTATCTTCATATTTTCATCAACATTTGACATAATCGTGGGAGACAGGACAGTACCATTTCGTTCGCCACCTGTTTCAACCTTAGCACCATGCTCGACCGCATCATCAATCCATTGCTTTGCACGTTTTGCTGCTTCCTCATTAATCATCGGTCCGATATTAGTCTGTTCATCAGCAGGATCGCCTATCTTCAATGATTTCGTTTGCTTAATGTAATCCTCAAGGAATGTATCATAAATATCCTTCTGAACATAAATTCTTTGGGCTGAGATACAAACTTGACCTGAGAATGCAAATGCCCCTTTAACTAGCTCTTTAGCTGCATACTCAATATTTGCATCGTTAAATAATATATTAGGGGAGTTTGATCCCAGTTCAAGTGTTACTTTTTTAAATCCGGCTGTTTCACGTATCTTCCTACCAACTGCTAAGCTTCCTGTAAAACTTATTTTGTGAACCTTTTCATGGGTCACAAGTGGTTCACCTACGTCAATACCCGTTCCAATAAGCAGATTAATGACACCATCAGGAAGTCCTGCTTCTTGAAATAATTTAACAAGTTTATAAGCAGTAACCGGTGTCTTTTCTGCCGGTTTAAAAACCACTGTATTTCCAGCTGCTAAGGCGGGTGCTATTTTATGCAGAGACAGGTTTAATGGAAAATTGAATGGCGTTATAGCTCCTACCACACCAAGTGGTATTCGTTTCACAAACCCCAGTTTATTTTCGCCTCCAATTGCAGCATCCATTGGAATGACTTCACCAGTGATATTTTTGGCAAGCTCGGCTGCAAAACGAATAACCTGAACAGACCTCTCTACTTCTCCACGACTACCTGTGATTGGCTTGCCAGCTTCCTTACAAATGGTTAACGCGAAATCTTCTTTTTGTTCTTCCAGTAAATCTGCCGCCGTTTTTAAAATATCTGCGCGTTCGTGTGCGGGCATAACCTTCATAGTCGAATGAAAAATAGAAAAACATGAGTTTACAGCGTCATCAAGATCTTGTTTTGTTGCCAGTTTCAGCTCCGCAACTGTTTCTTGATTATATGGATTGACCACCAGCATGGATTCCCGGTTTTCTTCATTTCGCTCCTTGCCCTCTATAATCGAACCAATCTGCATATTCACCCCTCCTTAGCATTTAATTTTTCCTAATTTCTCCGTTAACTTCATATTCTCACGGTAATCGACTGGACAATCGATTAAAACTGGTTTATTTAAACTAATTGCCCATTCCAAAGTTGACTTTAAATCCTGCGTTTTTTCAATTTTGACCGCTTCAAATCCATAAGATTTTGCTAGTTGAACAAAATCTGGATTTCCAAATTTAATATGGGAAGACCGCTTAAATGCTTTCATTTGGTGCCATTCAATTAATCCATATCCTTCATCTCTCCACAACAGGATAACAATCGCTAAATTTAACCGCATTGCCGTCTCAAGCTCTGCACTTGTCATCTGAAAGGACCCATCGCCACATACTGCCACAACATTTTTCTTAGGGTTCACCATTTTGGCTGCAATCGCACCAGGAACAGCTACCCCCATAGACGCTAATCCGTTGGAAATTAAACACGTATTTGGTTGATAACAATGAAACATTCTTGCGACCCACATTTTATGGGCACCAACATCAGATATAACAATGCTTTCTTCATTTAAAACAGCACGTAAGTCAGAAATGATTTTCTGCGGTTTTACAGGAAAACTTTTATCATTCTTGAACTCTTCAAGCTCAGACAATGTTTTCTCACGAACAGATTTAATCCAGTCAATGTTTCTATCTTTAGTTACTATGGAGGTTTTCAGCTTCCTTAAATTTTCTTTAATATCACCAATCACGTTTAACTTAACAGGATAATGAGCATCTGTTTCGGCTTCCTGTGTATCAATGTGCAGGACAGCTGTCTTGGACTTTGGATTCCAATTTATTGGTGGATATTCTGCTATGTCAAATCCAATTGCAATAATCAAGTCAGACTCATCAAATCCACATGTGATATAGTCTTTCCCACCCATACCAGCGGTTAACATACTGTGCTCATCCTGCCAGGAAAGTGCCCCCTTTCCCATAAATGTGTGAACAACCGGAATGTTTGTGTCCTGGACAAGAGTTCGTAAGTTGCTGGATGCATTATCTCTTGTAATTCCATTACCAGCCAAAATAAGCGGTTTTTTGGCTTTATCAATCAACTTTGCAGCTTGATCTATCACAGGATCGTCAGCTTCTGACATTGTATGGCCTATGACTGGGAGCGGTTCTCCCTCCACTTCCATTGCTGCAACATCTTCTGGAAGATCGATGTGTGTGGCGCCAAATTTGTCCTGAGTCGCAACTTGAAAAGCTTTTCGTACGACTTCTGGAACTATTTCGGCTTTTTTCACCTGTGCATTCCACTTTGTTACAGGTTGGTAAATTGCAACAAGATCATAGTACTGATGGGAAGTTTTATGTTGACGTTCAAGTCCTGCTTGTCCTGTTATTGCTACAATAGGACTGAGGTCCATATTTGCGTTTGCTACACCAGTTAACAGGTTAGTTGCGCCTGGCCCGAGGGTTGCCAAGCATACACCAGGCTTTCCAGTTAATCTACCATACATTCCAGCCATAAAGGCAGCACTTGTTTCATGTCTTGTTACGATAAAATTAATTTTTGAATCACGAAGCGCGTCCATTACATCAATATTTTCTTCACCAGGAACACCAAATATATATTCAACCCCTTCATTTTCCATACACTTGACAAGTAATTCAGCTACTTTCATATACAACATCCTTCACAAAGTAAGTAATACTTGTATTTTTAGTATAAAGTGCTGATATTATTTACTACTTCTTAATTTTTTTATTAATAATTAAAACTTGGAGGTTTTAAATTCCAAACTACTAGCCAACTATCACGAATTCAATTGATCTGTATACACTGTGGTAAAGACTCCTAAGAAAAAGGTGTATTTAAAATGATAACAATAAAAGGTAAGACGATACATTGGGATAAGTTAAGTAAAAAGGTATCTGTCACGGCTGAAGGCAGGCAGATTTTAAAGCAGATGGACAAAAGTAAAAAGGTTTATAGTTATCAATCCTCTAAAGAGTTGGAGAATACCGTACTTATAAGGGAGTCTATTATTGACGCTGCAAAAAATCTAAACGACAGTAAAGCTAGATTTGCTGTTTTTGAAGAAACGAAAGCTAATAAGATGTATTGGGCTGTAACGGACCAAGGGGGTATTCGAAAATTGGAGGGGGTTAAATCTTCTGCTGCTGTTCAGGATATATTTAATAACGGTGCAAAATACGCATTCGAATGTGCAACAGCCATAATTATTCTATACTACTATGCAGCACTTAATTATCTTGGTTCTGAAAAATTCAACACATATTTTGAGGATTTGTATTTATATAGTTGGGAGGCTGATTCAGACCTTGGTATACAAAATACGAAAGTAAAAGAACCTATCCCAGGTGATATCGTTTATTTTAATAACCCCGATTATGTTAAACCACAATGGCGCGGGGAGAATTCTGTATTCCTGGGTGATAACCTTTATTATGGGCATGGGATGGGCATCTTAAGCAAGAATGACATGATCGAACAGCTTAACCGACTGGGGGAATCAAATGAGGAAGACGCTCATATGCTCGACAAAATAGTAAGACCCTCGTTTGATCATTGGTATAAACTGAAAAAAGAGAACGTCAGATCTAGTAGAGCAATTAATAATCAAGGAGTACTTGAAAATGTTCGCCACCATAACCTAACGTCTATCTCTTATTATTATTACTATTCATTAATCAGGAAATTTAACAATGGAAAAATAAAAATAACTATTACTGGTAAACCGGAGTAGATTGTCACTAAACAAGCACAAATTAGTTCTACCCTCTATCATTTCCTATTCTCTGGAAGCTTTCTGAAGTTATTTTGTGTTCTTTACTATCATTACTTTTCTCACCATTTTTTGTTTTTCTGGCTTTGCTGGTCAGATACATTACTCCGACTTTAGCTTGCTGCGTCTCTTTCACTCCATCTATTATGAGCTGCATAGCAATTATACTTAGCATGAACGCTACTAATGGACATAGAATCAACCAAACATCAGTATTTCCGCTTCCTATTTCATTTTTCGCTGCTCCAATCAAACCTGACCATTCATTTGTAACGGACGTTGGAGGAGACCCAGATCTAAAAATTGTTCCACCAAAAAAGAACTGGAATACTCCTAAATGAATAAAGACAATTAATACTTGAATAAACTGTTGGCCAAATAGAATGGCAACTCTGGGTCCAATATGAGGTAATACATGTCTTCTTAAAATATGAAATTTATTTCCTCCGAGAACCCGAGCACTTATAATGAATTCACTTTGTAGAACATGTTTAATATTATTGCCTATTAAAACCGTAGTCAATGGAATTACGATAACAGTTAAGACAATGATTTCCAGAAGAATGCGCTCGGCTAATGTGTATGTTTCCATACCTGGTCTTACAGCCAGAATAGGCTGAAGGAGTACATAAGCAATAACGGTTAATGGAAGGAAATGGATAGCGTCCACCAACTTTTCGACCCAGTCCTGTTTTTTATCTTTTAAAAAGAAAGCAAAAAGAATACCACCTAATAAACCAAATAAAACCCTGAGTCCCGCTATTAACAGACCAAATATTAACGTAAACTTCGCCCCAATAATAAGGCGATCCAAATAATCGAATCCAACATTATCAGACCCAAGCAAAAACGGCATTCCTGGAGGGTGTGGTGGCATACTCTTTATAGTTAAACCATCTGCTTCATAAATTATTCGAACCTGATCAACATGGTCATTTGTAGTAGTGGAGTAAATAACACTTATACCAATTACTAGTACAAAAAACAAGCTGCCAATCATAAATTTAGAGTTTTTCAGTTGATTTAAAAATATCCGCGCAGCATAAATAATAGGTTTCCATGGTTTAATGGTATGCAATCTGATACGTGACGCACTACTAACCCAATGCTTAATCGAACGGACTGGATTTATCGCCTTTTTTCGCTTCGTTATTATTTCCTCGCTATATAAAGGCTCATCGTATATCCATAAGTCCATTAATTGAAAAAAGATAAAAAAAGGCGTAAATATCAATACGAGTGACACTGCAATTGTCATAGAGTTAAAGCTATCTAAAATAAAAAAAGTTAATCCGTCTATATTAAACAGATATTCAATAACAAATTGACTGGACAACATAGCCCAGATGATTACCTTGGAATGCTGAAATGTTGCTGGTAACACGTTCTTAAATATATGCCTTACCAGAATACCCGTCTTATGAATACCCTTACTTTTTAAAAAGACTGCATAATCTTTCAAAAACTCCTCTTCTATCCTAAAAAGTAAAATTTTAAATAAAGAGATCATCGGCAAGATTGCTAATGTCACAATTGGAGCAAAAAATACCTTTTCGTCCATATAACCTGCAACACTAAACAAATCCACGCCAACCTTTTTGTAAATATAGATACTGAAGGCTTGCAATGAGACAGCAATAATTACATCTGGTACTGATTCCAAAAGATCTAATGCTCTCTTGGTCCATTGCATTATTTTTCTTGGGAGAAAATTTGTGATAAAGGAAAAAATAAATGCCAGAAGAAACCCTAGTATAATTGCACCAAGAAAAATCTGCATCGAATAGATATATGGCTCCCACAATGTTCCAATTAGAGAATAATCACCTGGTGAGCGAAGCGCTTGATACATCCATGACTCAGTCTGAAAAATCGCTAAAAAGAAAGACCATAAATCCTTTACATATTCCAAAGGATTAGATAAACCAGCTGTTTCAAAAAAGTGTGGGAAAACACTTATACAAATAATGCCAAAAACACCTATCAGATAAAACACACCTATTTTAACGAACCTCATAATCTTGACCGCCCAGCATCTATTGTTTTTAAAAATCAGATAAATCAATTCTACTATTATTACATAAATTTAACTACCCCATTTTTTCTTATAGGTTAAAAGTAAAAGGCTGTTTTTTTTAAAGATTGTAGTTTTGACAGAGTAACTATAAACTGCGACGTATGCACTGAGTTAATTCCTACCAACCTTTACTAAATTGGTGCTGATCCAACGCTGCGGAAAAACACTCGCTTTCCATGGGGAACGCTTCAGCCTCCTTGCCCCGGCAAGGGGTATGTCGATGTTGTCCGCAAAGGACGGTCTTAGTCGGCCCTCATCATCTACCGCTCACTGCGGGGTCTTCAGACTGTTCCTTTCCCACTGGAGTCTCGCATTTTTCCGCAGCTTAGATAGCTTTCTTCTCAAGGGTAAAGGAGTCCCAGTCAAACCTAGGGGTTGCGCACTTTTCTTAGTGAAGGCAGAATACGAAGACTCCTACGGGAACAGCGCGAGTCCGAAGACCCCGGAAGAAGCGTTCTTTGCTTCTGAGGAGACTGTGGCCGTGGGAAGCGAAGTATTCTGCCGGAACGGCGGCGTCAAAAGAGTTTTCACTATGTCGCAGTTTTAATCAACTGTGAGACTAAAAAGCAACAAAACTAACAAAATGAGCCAAACAAAAAGAAGCAGATATATGATCTCTGCTTCC
>NZ_JBMERP010000074.1:0-18054 GCF_049310925.1 Virgibacillus sp. DJP39
TTCCTATATTTATGTATGTCAATTTGTCCCTATTCTTACTATTTCATAGGACTGTTTAAGTCTTTTTTTGATGCTTTCTAAGATTCTTCGTTGCTTAGTCAAATTATTTGGATAAAACAAAATTCTTGCTTAAAGTATGACAACCACTGTCCTTATGAACATGGAATGAATGAAATAACTCCCCTGATGCCAAGAAATGTTTTTTGACGCCGTATGACGCTGGTACGGAAAATGGCGCAATGCCTTGAAGATTCCGCAGCCCTAATTGGTACTATTAGAATAGTTATAATCATATTCTTTTAAAAGAAAACAATTAGAAGGAGGGAAAAGTTATTTGATTAAAGTTAAGGTTAGTTTACGCCCTATTGTAAATAGGATAAATTTACCCACTGTTTTGAAAGCAACTATACTTCCTGGTGACTCAATTGAAAGATTATTTATTGCAACTCAGGTAGGAGAAATCTTTTACATAGGAAACGGGGATATTAGGACTTTTTTAGATGTTCGCCCGCGGATCATAAAACTAGGTGTTTCTGGAGGAGGATATGACGAGCGGGGATTGCTAGGATTAGCGTTTCATCCTGAATTTTATTATAACGGTTTGTTTTATCTTCATTATTCAGTAGCTGGAACACAAGGTCCAGGCGCTCTTCCTGAATCTTTTATTCCTAACCCGTGTGATCCCAAAACTTTAAACCTAAGGTGGACAAATAGAGATACTCAATACGATCATATTGATACAGTTGAAGAATGGATTTTACAATCGAATGGTCAACCTCAAAAACGACGGACATTACTTAACTTAAGAAGACCATTTTTCAATCATAATGGTGTTGATAGCTTAAACTTTTCACCTGAAACAGGAAAACTTGTTTTAACAACCGGAGACGGTGGATCAGGCTATGATCCATTTAATTTAAGTCAGGACGAGATGGAAATCGCTGGTAAAATAATTGAAATTGATGTAGTTAAAAATACATCTATCAATAATCCACCCGTAGTCACACGTTTTAATGAACTACCCACACCTATTCAAGAAACACTAACAGTAATGGCCAAAGGGGTTCGCAATATACCAGGGATTTCATTTCAAAGGTATTATGATCAGTATATTAAATATGTGGGAAATGTCGGACAGGATTTGGTAGAGTCAATTTTTTCATTCGTTGATTATAAACCAATCCCGGTTACACAACTTATCCAAACTTCTTTAATGAAATCTGACCAAGAAGGATTGATTAACTTTGGTTGGCGAGGATGGGAAGGTGCTTTTCCTACATCGATTATAAGGGGCTGCTCTGCAAATCTGAATTTGGATGAAAAAACTATTGCTTATTACAATGAATCAATTAAAACTTCAGTGAACCGGATTCATCCTTTAACTAGTTATTACCATAAAGATCCCCGACCCGATAAGTTTGGAGGGACTGCACTTACAGGAGTCCACCCATATACTGGGAAAGGAATCCCCGCTTTAACGGGTAGCGTTGTGTTTACCGATCTTGCCCGGAAGGAAGAATCTCAAAATCCAGGTAAAGGGGTTTTAGCTTATACTAGGGTAAGACCGGATTGTAAACTAAATGATTTTAGCGTTATTGAAACCGATTATAATTTTGGGTCTCAATCTGCTTATTTTGTAAGCCTCGGAGCGAATCTAGATCAAAGCAGGTTATATTTAGGGGTTTACGGCTCTATGAAAGTGACTGATTTTAACCAAGGTACTATTTTTGAAATCGTTCCTTGATTCAAACAACAAAATTATACTTTATCTATCTAGAAAAAATAAGGGGAAAAGGTACACCGGAAGTATGTAGAGGGTATTGCGCTTGGATGATAAAGTTTTATCATCCAAGCGCTTTTGTACCTAATTTTCCCCGAAATCTCAATTATTCTATTTTTTGAATGAAAAAAATTAAATACAGAAGTATGATGCCTCAGGTAACTGTCAACAATATGTGATACTTGCATCTACAGTTGTAGATACAAGTGAGGAGGTCTACATGAAATTTTTTTACAGGCAAAACGTTGTTCTAATGGTCAGAGCATTATATTTCTGCATGGATTCCCATTGGTCTGAGCTAGGGAAGAAATACAACATTTCACCAGCGCAACAGCATATTCTATTTATTCTTTGCACGAACCAAAAAACACTAACTCCTTCTGAAATTAGTGAGATAGGCTGTTGGCACGTATCAACTGTTACAAGATTAATGAAACCATTAAAGGAAAGGGGTTTTATTACTATTGTAAGGGACCCAGAACGTTCTAAATACAAAAAGGTAACGATTACACATGCTGGTGAGGATTTATTCCATCAGATCGTTGGAACAATAATGGATAAAGATTCTTTTCCTTTTGAGATGAATCATTTATCTGAAGTTGAATTGGATGGTTTCCTACAATGTGGACAAAAGATTCTGGATATTAATAAAGGTACAGACCTTAGAGAAAAAATATTTAATGCCAAATTAACTGGTATTGATTATTTGTAAATTACTATAGTACTTAGCATTTAAGGGAGCATATGGTATTATGGCATATCCAACACAGGGTGAAATTGAAAAAGCACATAAGCAGTTGACAGAAATGAGATTTGAAAACTTTATTCATCAAGACCTATTAAGTCCACAATGGTGGCTTTTACTAGGTCTTTTTGTACTCCCATGGATACTCTGGTGGTTTCTCGTGGACAAATCAAGAATAAAACAAATCTGGCTATTTGGGTTGCTGCTATCAATCCTTATTACTATTCTGGATGACATAGGGGTTCAAATGAGTTTATGGTCCTATCCTTACCAATTAGTCAATTTTATTCCAAGGTTAAATCCAATAGATATATCTGTACTACCTGTATTACATATGCTGATTTATCAATATTTTACTAAATGGAAAACTTTTGTTATCGCTAATATAATAACTGCGCTTCTCTATGCTTATATAGCTGAACCAATCTTTGTTAAAATTAATATTTATCAGTTAACAAATTGGAAATATTCATACTCAGTTCCTATTTATATATCGAAGGCAATTATTATTAAGTTTTTCCTTGAAAGAGTATTGTTGAAAAGTAAGGTATGACTAAACTAAATTAGAAAGACAGAATATATAAGACCCCGGTTAATATACATTTATAAGTATATTAACCGGGGTCTTATAATCATCACTTTATACACCTGAAATATCTTCTTTACCCTATAATCATTCTTTCCTTAGGATAATGGAATCTGTCTTTTGTAGCTCTTCCTCTAATAATAAAGATAAACGAGAATATCCCGATCCTACCAACAAACATTAGGAAAATAATCACGCTTTTCCCAATTTCACTTAAATCGGCTGTGATCCCCATAGACAGCCCTGTAGTACCAAAGGCTGAGAAAACTTCAAATGCGATTGGAAGCAGCTCAAAAGGCTCCGTGAAGTTTAGAACGATAATAGCGGCTACACATATCATCTGAGCAGTGGTAATGACAATAAAAGACCGTATGACATCTTCATTGTCTAGCTCACGGCCAAACACCTTAATACTTGTTCTCCCTTTAGCGTAATTGTAGATTGATAACAACATGATAGCGAATGTGGTTGTTCTGATACCTCCACCTACACTACTCGGTGATGCTCCTATAAACATTAACGCACACATCATAATTAAAGTCGGTGAAGTGAACTCATTGACATCCATAGTGGCCAGGCCACCGTTCCTGGTCGTTACAGATTGAAATAGACTATAAAAGAGCTTCTCATGCCAGGACTTGTCTGCAAAAAAGGTAGAATTATGCTCTAAAATTAATATCAAGAGCCACCCTGCTAAGATAAGTGCAAAAAAAGTAACCGTTGTAAGCTTAGAAAATAAAGAAAAACTGTGTTTAGGATTCTTGCCATGGTAATTTCCTTTTATAAAGTCCTGTAGTTCAATAAGAACCGGAAACCCTATTGCTCCCAATGTCAGTAAGATAATGTTAACAAATTGGACGAAATAATCATCAGCAAATGGAATCAAAGATGCTCCAGTTATATCAAAACCAGCATTCGTCGTAGCACTGACAGCACCAAAAAATCCTTGCAGCAGAGCCTCCTGCCACGTGTCAAAATAGGATAAAAAATATGTACTTAAAATAATCGTTCCTATCAACTCTATTAGTAGAATAATCTTAAGGATTTTTAATAATAATTGAACGAGTCCGCCTAAAGTTGTTCTATTTTGGTCAATTTGTATTAATTGCCTACCTCGTAATCCGATTCTCTTCCCAAGAATAATCCATATAAAAGTTCCTAATGTCATTATTCCGATTCCACCAAATTGCAGTACTACAGTAAGTGCAATACTTCCAGCAGTATTAAACGTATCTACAGTGGAAACGACGGTAAGCCCTGTAACGCTAATAGCACTTACAGAGGTAAACAATAAATCAATAAATGTTAGATTCACACCTTCATCATGAAAGAAAGGAAGGTTTAGCCAAATCATCGAAAATAGTACCGCTATAATGTAAAACAAAACAATTAATCTAATAGTTGATAGATAGCTCACTTTAAACAATCTGGAAAAAATATTCACTTACAAACCTCCCTGCGTACCAACTCTTCCAAGTAGTAGTTGTTACAAAACATAAACTGTATTATACATGAAAGGAACCGGATTGTTCAATTATACATTAGAAAAAAATTTGTAGATAGAGAAGGAAGGTTATTTCCTTTTCTGATGATATGTTGTCTCTTGAAAAAATCCAATGATTGATTCTACATATAACTACTTGAACCCTCTCGCCACCGTTTGAAGTGGGAGATTCCTAAGAACACCAACCTAACAGTAGGTTTTAATTAGGCAAACCGCGTAGGACCTACGGTTAGAAGTTTTATTGCTTCATTTTTAATATTTATATTTGCGTTAAGATCCCTGTCGTGATGTGTACCACAAGATGGGCAATCCCACTCACGTAGTGCGAGATTCTTAACGTCTTTGTTTTCATAGCCACAACAGGAACAAATTTGGCTAGAAGGGAAATTTTTAGCGACAACTACAACTTGTTTCCCATTGCCCTTTGCTTCGTATTCTAGCATTGTTCAAAATTGCGACCAACTTACCTCGCTAATTGCCTTTGCTAACTTATGATTTTTTCCCCGTTTTCCTATAAGTTGCATTCCATTTTGCCAAAAAATGATTGACATAAAACGAGAATATCCTATGGTTTTATTAATGAAGATAGCTTGATTCTGGTTAGGGTAGATTCTGAATTTATAAGCCTTATGGCCAAGCAAATCACCTCCCCTTCTCTTTTAATGTATATGATGTCTTAAAAACACGCAAACGTTTGTTCGGTAATAATGATAAGTGGAGCTATGAATAACGCTTTAGACTTTTGGGCTAGTGCTTAGTTAGTCGGACAATTGAGATAGCTAAATCTATCCCTTATCCGAAGGCGATTCATCTCTACCCTTCTCATTCCTTGAGGATGGAGTCTTCTCGCCTGGAATGATAAATATGAAATTCCTATTAAAAACCACCTTATATTAATGAAAGATTATGTAGATACTGATAAACAAAACCCTAACATAAGGAAGGAAGTAACAAATTGAGTGATAATTCACCACGTAAAAAGGAATTTGCAGTAATTGGGTTAGGGCGCTTCGGGGGGAACCTGTGTAAAGAATTAGTCAGTCTGGGTGTTGATGTTTTGGCATTAGACAAAAGGCTGGAACGTGTTCAAGAATATTCACCTTTGGTTAGTCACGCAGCCGAACTAGATGCAATCGATAAAGAGTCATTAAAAGCGGTAGGTATTAATAATTTTAATTGTGTGATTGTAAGCCTTGGTGAGGGTATAGAATCAAGTATTTTAGCTACTCTTATCCTGAAAGAAATGGGGATAGAAAAAGTGTGGGTAAAGGCTCGTAATGAATACCACGAGAAGGTGTTGAAAAAGGTTGGAGCAGATAAAATAATTCACCCTGAACGCGATATGGCAATACGGATTGCTAACCATATTGTTTCGGATAAGATAACAGATTACATAGAGCTGTCTGATGAATATAGTATCGTAGAAATTAAAGCAAGTAATAAGGTAGCGGGTAAGACATTATCTGAACTGGATATACAAGCTAACTATGGATGTAACGTTATTGCAATCAAACAAAGAACGAACAATATTGTGGTTTCTCCCTCTCCTTACATGAAGATAGATAGCACCGATATATTAGTTGCAATAGGTAGCAATGACAATCTTGAAAGATTTGAAAATGAGGGGGTGTAGTGGTGATAAACAATGGAATAACGAAGAAGATAAATCCCCCGAAGTTCCTAGTAATGATTTTTATCACTTTTATAGTCATAGGGACAATATTGCTTAAACTACCCTTTGCCACTACGGAATCAATTTCTCTTCTTAATGCCTTTTTCACGGCAACATCAGCAATGACAGTGACAGGTCTTATTGTAGTGGATACGGGTACAGCGTTTACTTTATTTGGTCAGGTTGTGATTCTTCTATTAATTCAACTTGGTGGATTAGGAATTATGACATTTGCAGTTTTCGTCTTCTTAATGGCGGGGAGAAAGTTAGGCTTTAAGGAGCATGTCCTTATTACACAGTCATTAAATCAAAATTCAATAGGTGGCATTATTGTTCTCGCTAAAAAACTATTAGTGTTTTCATTAATAACGGAAACCATTGTATTTATTTTACTATCATTGCGTTGGGTCCCAACAATGGGGTTAAAAGAAGGTTTATTTGCTGGTTTATTCCATTCAGTGTCGGCATTTAATAATGCGGGATTTTCTATTTGGTCAGATAGTTTATCCCGTTTCGTCAACGATCCCATAGTTACGGTAATTATAACCGCCTCATTTATCATTGGTGGTATTGGTTTTACGGTAATCTTTGACATGTGGAAAAAGAAGAAGTTTAGAAAATTCAGTTTGCATACAAAACTGATGGTTGTTGGAACAGTAGTTATTAACGTTATTGCGGTGGTTTTTGTATTTTGGTTAGAATTCGATAACCCAAACACGATTGGTGATCTTTCACTATTCAATAAACTACAGGCCTCTTATTTCCAGGCGGTGACCCCAAGAACAGCCGGATTTAATACACTTGATATTGGAAGCTTAAACGATTCCACATTATTTTTAATGGTTATACTGATGTTCATTGGTGCGGGTAGTGCATCAACAGGTGGTGGGATAAAGCTAACAACATTTCTTTCACTGATGCTATCTGTTGCTTCATTCATTAAAAAGAAAGAGGAAATAACAATTTTCAAGCGAACGATTACTGATTCAACTGTTGTACGCTCTTTGGCGATTACAGTCCTTAGTATCACCTTTGTATTTATAGGGATTTTTATTTTAGATATAACAGAGGATGCATCCTTTCTTATGATTGTTTTTGAGGCAGTTTCTGCGTTTGGAACTGTTGGGCTTTCAATGGGATTAACAGATGATTTAACATCAATAGGAAAGATCATTATTATGATTATAATGATCATTGGCAAAGTCGGCCCACTAACACTAGCCTTTTCACTGGCAAAACAAAAAAACGTAAGAGTCCGTTATGCGCGTGAAGATATATTAACAGGATAACAAAAGGTGAGATGAATGAATGGAAAACCATCATGTAATAATAGGTTGGAATGAACGATCTAGACAACTAATTCAGAAGATAAGAGCTAAAGGCAATGAAGAACCCATTTTGTTAATTGACGCTACATTATCCTCACCTCCAGTAAATGAAGGTAATTTTAAGTTTATAAGAGGCGATGCTTATGAAATTGAGGTTTTAGTTAGTGCGAATATAAGCCGGGCAAAATCAGTTGTTGTGACATCTGACCCATCGAAGAGTGAAGAAGAAGCAGATCAGTATAGCATTCTACTTACTATTTCAGTAAAGATTGCTAATCCAACTGTCAAAATCATTACTGAGATTCTAACAAATAAATATTTTGAAAATGCCAGAAGAGCAGGTGCAACAACTATAATCAGGTCTAATGAATTTATGGGGAATTTATTCTATAACCACATTAAACATGGTGAATCAGATAAATCATCCCTTGAACAGCTAATCGCACAAAAGTATAAAACGTTATCCCTTCCAGATCAATTGGCAAACAAAACATTTGAAGAGTGTCAGGAATATTTTTTGAGTAATGGAAACGTACTTATAGGATTAGTTTGTAATGGGAAGATGTCAATTAATCCACCATTTAAAACGATTGTGAACAATACTAATTTGTTAATAGCACTATAACCGTATATATTAAACATTTTTCATGCACTGTACAATGCATGAAAATGGATGTGTATGTTCATACTCATTGAAGAATGTTTCATAATTTCTGGCAAAAAAGAGGTCTTTTATTTGCATACATTAAGTCAAATTTTGTTTATATTCTTAGCATATAAATTTGGAGATTTACGTGAGTGGAAAAAATACCAATCAACACTTTTATACGTCTGCACATTGAATCTTCTATATAATTTTCTTGCTGCAAATTATGATTTATGGAAGTATCAACCTGATTTTTACTCTTCTCACTCTTTGACCGAGGTGGGTAACAGCATTTTTTTGCTACCTGCAATTTCCTTTATTTTTCTATCTAATTATCCAGAAGAACATACACAAAAAAAGGTATTATTCTACTATGTAAAGTGGATAGTTGGTTCTATCCTTGTAGAGAGTGTATTTGTTTACTTTGACAAAATCACTTTTCATCATGGTTACAAATTTTGGATGGAGCCTGCTTTTTATTTTCTAATGTATACCTTCATTCGCCTTCATTTCAAGCATCCGCTTTTAACCTATTTTCTTTCAGGTTTAGTTGTAGTAGGATTTATCTGGATTTTCGATGTTCCTATTACTACACCGATTGGCGAACGATAGAAGCATTTAAACTAAAAAACTTTCAAAAATTGACTCGAACCTGTATTCCATAAGTTGTTCTTATTTCCTATATTTACTATAATGACTATATAGTGCAATGTATTTAACCTTGACTCATTTCATAAGTTTTGTTGCTGTATAACCTTCACAGTTGATACAAACTGCGACGTAGTAAATTCTTTAGACGCCGTTCCGGCAGAACACTTCGCTTTCCGCGGGCACGGCCTCAGTCTCCTCAGAAGCAAAGAACGCTTCTTCCGGGGCCTTCGGACGCGTGCTGTTCCCGCAGGAGTCTTCGTATTCCGCCTTCACTAAGATAGAAAGTTACGCTAGAATTTTGTGGTTCTTACGGAAACTCTTCTCCCTTGGACAAAAGGCTAACTAAGCTGCGGAAAAATGCGAGACTCCAGTGGGAAAGGAACCAGGCCACTGAAAAAGCGGTGGATTTTTAAAAATTAACTTTTCACTTTAACTTAGCATCTTGAATATACGTAGACTCCTGCGGGAAGCAAGAGATCATCGAGACCCCGCAGGACGGCAGTCCGAGGAGGCTCGGCACTCTCCCTAAGGTGCGCGAAGTATATTCGAAGATGCGACGGCAAATCGACACATTTTGTACTACATTTAACTTTTTCAGCAGCCTCGAAAGGAACAGTCTGAAGACCCCGCAGTGAGCGGTAGATGACGCGTGCCGACTAAGACCGTCCTTTGCGGACAACATCGGCATACCCCTTGCCGGGGCAAGGTGGCTGAAGCGTTTCCCACGGAAAGCGAGTGTTTTTTCCGCAGCGCTGGTTCAGCACCAATTTAATAAATGGTGATAGAAAATATACATAACTGTTACGTCGCATTCTATAGATTTTATGTCAATAACAACAATCTTTTAGAAAACAGCTTTAACTTTTTAATGATAAGCTAGAAAAGACAATAATAAAAAATTCGGAGGTTCATTATGGCTAAAGAAAGCTCATTCGATATTGTATCCCAAGTGGATATGCCTGAAGTAACAAACGCAGTCACCGCAGCATTAAAGGAAATTAAAACCCGTTATGATTTTAAAGGAAGCACAAGCGACATCTCCCTTGATAAGGAAGAGCTTGTGCTAGTGTCTGATAACGATTACAAGCTGGAACAGTTAAAAGAAGTTCTCGTATCAAAATTAATTAAACGTGGAGTGCCCACAAAAAATATCGATTATGGAAAAGTAGAAAGCGCTTTTAGTGGAAATGTGCGTCAACGCGGAAAGCTTATCCAAGGGATCGATAAAGAAAATGCGAAAAAAATAAATACTATTATTAAAAACAGTGGCCTTAAAGTAAAAAGTCAAATTCAGGACGATCAGGTTCGTGTTACAGCTAAAAACAAGGATGATTTACAGCAAATTATGGCTGCGGTCCGCCAAGGGAAATTGCCTGTCGATGTACAATTCATTAACTATAGATAAAAAACATGTGTACGGTTCGTTTGCTGAATCAAATGTATCCAAAAACCATTGAATTAAATTCTAATTTGATGGTTTTTTGTCGTTAAGAACCACAAAATTTTAGGTCCTTAACGAGATAAAGAACCAACAATAGCGAAGCAATTTGGTGATAACCTTATCGTAAGAAGGCCGATATGCGTCACTAGGCAATGGGCGCTGGAGCTGGACGCGTGTGTTTATGCAAGGGCATTCGCCATAAGAGCTTTTCGTCACGTCGATTTTTCTAATTTGGCTTTTACATATTTGCTGGTATACTCCAACCGTTAATAGAAGGTTGGGGTATTTTTTTTGGCAGTAAGGCCTTAAGCCAAGTTTTAATTATAAAAAACATTCCTTACTGTATATGTGCAACTAATTCTTACGTCATTAGCACTTTCCGCTTAACATTCATGATTATACTTTCTGTTTCCCTAAAGAATATGGCAATATTATGACGCTTCAAAAAAACATATCTAAGATGTGATTTACTTCACATCCACTGGAAATAATTCAGACTATGATGAAAGAGAAATAACTACTAAGGAGGATGTAGCCGATGGGATTAAACAAGACAAAACAAGTTGACAAAGAGGAAAATTCGTTTAGAGGCACCTTGTTATCTGTGGGGTTTGTAGCAGCGGTTATTGTAATAATGTGGGTAGGCGTATTTAGCCTGTATATGTCAAGAATTTAAGGGGGAGTAACTATGCATCGATTGGAAGAAACATGGTTAGCTGTAAGTATCGGCATCTTAGTCATTTTTATGCTAATAACTGGTTATCAAACATTTGCGCTAGGAATGGGTCCACCAAGTAACAAAGAAATGATTGATCCCCAAAAAGTAAGTGAAACAGCACCATTCGATAATCCAGGGGTCAAAAAAATTGGTGAAAATGAATATGAAGTTGTCATGACTTTACAAGCTTTTGGGTTTGACCCGAGTGAAGTTGAAGTGCCTGCTGGCGCAAAGGTGAACTTTATCCTGACTTCAAAGGATGTTACACATGGCTTTCAAGTGGCAGGTACAAATATAAATGCCATGGTAATGCCGGGGCATATTCAAAAAATATCACATACATTTGAAGAACCTGGTGATTATTTGGTTTTATGTAATGAATACTGCGGTGCAGGGCACCAAGTGATGGGTACTTCCATTATAGTCAAGTAAAGGAGGGGTAGTATCAATGGAACATGCAATATCGTC
This sequence comes from Virgibacillus sp. DJP39, assembly GCF_049310925.1. Lineage (NCBI taxonomy): Bacteria > Bacillati > Bacillota > Bacilli > Caryophanales > Bacillaceae > Virgibacillus > Virgibacillus sp. DJP39. Next base: position 11,540 of record NZ_JBMERP010000074.1, read on the forward strand.
AAACAAAATTATAGAAAAATCAAGCATTTTAGGTGTAAATCCTAAAGATGCGAAGGTGTCTTTATCTTTTTTAACTGTAGCATTTGTTTCGTTGCTGATTGGTGGAGTTTTAGGGTTGTTGCAAGGTTTACAGCGAGCGGGAATTATGTCGCTGCCATCATGGCTGAACTATTATCAAGTACTAACAGCACACGGAATTTTATTAGTTATTGTTTTTACCGCTACCTTTACTATTGGTTATTTATATGCGAGTCTTTCTCACAGTCTAGGTGGTCTATTATCAAAAGTACGTAAAATGGCATGGATCGGTTTCGCATTAATGGTTTTAGGTGTTGTTTTAGTTGTAACTACAATTGTAATGAATGAATCATCTGTTTTATATACGTTTTATCCACCACTAGCTGCTTCACCGTGGTTTTATATAGGACTCGTTTTTCTTGTCCTGGGAATATGGTCTTGTTGCTTTGGCGTTTTCACCAATTATCGCTATTGGAGAAAAATGCATCCAGGACAGACAACACCATTAATGGCATATTTTACAATGGGTGTGTTTGTACTGTGGTTCTTCGGAAGTATTGGAGTAACAATCGAAGTCTTAACACTTATTCCCTGGTCGCTTGGTTGGAAGGAAACAATTAATGTTATGGTTTCCCGTACTCTGTTTTGGAGCTTTGGCCACACACTGGTAAATATTTGGTATCTGGTTGCCATCTCTGCCTGGTATGCAATTGTACCAAAAATTATCGGTGGAAGATTGTTTAATGACAAATTGATCAGAGTCGTTGTTATCCTAATCGTTATTTTAAACATTCCTGGGGGCTTTCACCATCAAATTATCGATCCCGGAATATCACAATCAATTAAATTTTTACATGTATTTATGAGTCTATCTATTGCAGTGCCTTCTCTAATGACTGCATTTGCTATGTTCGCAGTATTCGAACGTACAGGCAGAAGCCTGGGTGGGAAAGGATTACTAGGTTGGGTTAAAAAACTACCATGGGGTGATGTAAGATTTTTGGCGCCTATGATAGCCATGATTGCCTTTATCCCTGGAGGAGCAGGCGGAATTGTTAATACTAGTAACCAATTGAACCAAGTAATTCATAACACAATGTGGGTTGTTGGGCATTTTCACATCACAGTCGGCGTATCAGTCGTTCTTACTTTCTTCGGGATTTGTTATTGGCTAATTCCTTATTTAGCAAAACGCCAACTAACGCCAAGAATGAACAAAATTGGTGTAATACAAACATTGTTGTGGACATTAGGAATGACACTTATGGCTGGATCCATGCACCTGGTTGGGTTATTAGGATCGCCAAGACGGACTTCTGATACTTCCTATGGAGGTCATGAAACAGCACTCAGCTGGATTCCATTTGAGTTTGTTTATGGAATTGGTGGCAGCATACTCCTAGTAGCTATAATTATTCAGGTTTACGCTGTGTTTCACATGATGTTTCGTGCACCAAAAGGCTATACAGAATTTCCAGCAGCTCAACCCGAGGACGATGCACGTCCAACTCCATTATGGACAGAACGTTGGGGGATTTGGATTGTATTATTGCTTATGGTTGCTGCGATGGCATATGCAGTACCAATTGTCGACTTCATGGTTAATGCACCGCCAGGATCACCACCTATCAGAACATGGTAGCAGTTTTGTAACAAGGTAGTCTGTGGTCACGGCTACCTTGTTGGATTGGAAGTGATCGTGTGTCAAAAAAAACACGTAACTATTTTGCTTTTATTGTTGTTATTTTATTTGGATTTGTCCTGTTTTATAGTAGTACAGATGGATTTCGTGCTTTCACTGCAGAAAGTGCCAGGACGTATGAGTTAATAAAAAACAAACCTGAATTTCCTGCTGTGACATTACAGGACAGTAAAGAGAGAGTATATAAATTTGATGAATTTGCAAAAGGAAAATATGTTTTTCTGACATTTATGTACACGAACTGTACAACTGTTTGTCCACAATTGGAATTAAATATGGCAGATGTTTATAATCGATTGCCTGATAATTATATTGGTAAGGAAATACTTTTTTTAAGTATTAGTTTCGATCCAGAAAATGATGACCCAGCTACGCTAGAAAAGTACCGTTCCTACTTTAATAGTGATGGTGAAACATGGCGTATGGCTAGAATTAAAGATGAAGGTGAACTTAAAGCCCTATTGACGAATCTTGGAGTAACAGTGATTCCAGATGGGTATGGTAATTTTCAGCACAATACAGCATTTTATTTAATTGGTAAAGAGGGCCACTTGTTAGAGGTCATGGACTTTACAAAAATCAGTGATGCAGTACGTACCGTTGAAGACTATATAGAAAAAGGAGTGGAGGGGTAGGTTATGAAACAGCCACGTTACGGATTACTATTATTTGTTTTTTTAATCCTTCCTCCAGTCGCAAATCTATTAGAGTCAATTATGATCGTTCATATGCACATGCAATTACCTTTGCTGGTTATCGCAGGATTTCTTATGGCACCTTTCTTTCAAACGAAATTTTCGGGGGTTTTTAGAAAGTGGAATAGTAATGGTATACCAGGCATAGCCCTTGTTGTAATTATCTGGTCTTATTGGATGATTCCAAGAATGATGGATGAAGCTTTGACAATTCAGATGGTGGAAATTTTTAAATTTATCAGCCTGCCTTTCTTAGTGGGTGTGCCTCTCAGAGACAGTTGGAAAAAGATAGGCACAGGTGTTAAGGATACAGTTTATATATTACTTACGTTAATGCTAATCACAATGGCCTGGATATATATAGGTGCTGACCAACAAATATGTAACAATTACTTGTTAGTAGAACAGCAAACTGTTGGATGGGGCTCGCTGGCAATGGCTGGATGTTTGATTATATATTTTCTGCAATTAACTCTCGGAGATCGTTCTGAATATGAGTAACTTTAAAAGTTGGCAAAACACAAAAGTAAAGAGAATTAAAGAAAAATCATAAGAAAAACCATAATTTGTGTCATATTCATGACAGTTTTAGTAAGTGTGATTTTAATCATACTTTTATAGATAATAAAGGATTAAAATTAGGTTGTAAACAAAGATACAATCATTTTATAAGAGGAGGAAATAAAAATGAAAAAGTTTATTATAGGGGTTATGTTTCTAACATTAGTATTATTTTTAGCAGCTTGTGGAGGGGATGACGCAGCTAGTGGAAGTGAAGATGCAAGCAGTGATAAATCATCAGGAAACACAGTAGAATTAGTAGCATCAAATTGGGAGTTTGCGGAAGACAGCTACACTGTACCTGCAGGAGAAGTTACATTTGATCTTGTTAATGAAGAAGGGTTCCACGGAATTGCTATTGATGGAACAGATGTAAAAATTGAAGGAGAAGGTAGTGCAACAGCAACTCTTGAACCAGGCGAGTATACTATCAATTGTATTGTTCCTTGTGGTGAAGGACATGCAGAAATGACTGCACAATTAATTGTAGAATAAAAAGTCTTTCCTGTGAATTAATAATAATTTAAACAATCCCAAGTAAAGCGGTGTGAACTTTTCACGCCGCTTTTACTATTCTGACTGGCTATTTTACTTCATCGACAACGATCCATTTCTTTATAAAAAACCTCTAAGTTTTAGAGGAGAGTAATTTAATATAGATTATGTGTCTGATTTGCTCCCAGGTGATGTCTTGGATAGTTTTTTTCGGTCAGCAGCAGTAGGGGGCTCTTCTAACCATCCATAATCCAGGGTAAGATTTAATCCATCGTTCGCAAACTTACCTATTCCTGATGATAGTGTAAGGAATTGAAGGTGCAGGTCATGTCTTAGTATTTTGGAAATTGCGATTCCGTAATCTTGCATTCCAATAGCATTTGCAAGTGATGTGTGATAAAGCATTAACTTATCCGAAAAAGGTGGAGTGGTTGAATCAGTAATATTCGCATCCATCAATTTTGGGGTGGATAAATTGGCTTCTGTAAGATACTTTCCTAACTGTTTAATTTGTTTATCCGCCAATTGAGCACCATCCCGAAAATACTTTCTTAACTTGTCAGAGGATGCAACCTGGCTAAACCCCAGCATAATGCTTTTACCTAATACATTAGTGTTGATATTAATCTGTAATGACTTTATTTCCAAAGCAGTTAACGGTCTGAGTTTTCCTGCTACAGCAGAGATGAAGGAACTTTTCTCAACAAAATCAACTTTCTTCGGATAGGGGGTAGAAGGAGGGGTAATATCCATACCTTTTGACAGCAGTAAATGAATACCTTTTTTATATATTTCAATAGAATCCTGGATACATTCAGTGAAGTAATCCATGATATCTTGTCTGGAAGAGCCGGAAAGTGCACTGCCATATGTTATTAAGCCTGCTCTGGACATTTCTGTAAGGTAAAACACTATAAATATATCACTGAAAAGCCGTGGAGCTTCCTTTCTAATATCTTGTTCCCCAAAGCCAACAGGCAAAGGTATATCCTCCTTTGTATATATCGCTTTTATGGAGTTAAGGTGTTTTTGTGAGACATCTAATGTAAACTTTAGATAATCATTTATCTCATCATCTTTAACAACATTGAGATGATGTTCTATAACGCAAGCAAACAAAGAGTCTCCAAGGTAATTTGCAAATAGATCACCTAATTCAGATGCGGCTAACTTCCTATGTTGTTGATGTTCTTGTATTTCTTTCTTTCCAGCTTCTTGTGACGATGAATTTGGTTCCATTTCTCAATCCTCCTAATGTACCCAGTTAGTATTTGTGTAAGGTTTAAAAAATATTATAAGTGGCTGCTAAAAAAACAGTCCTCCACCAGAATTTATCGTTATTTTTCAATAAACATTTGAGTCCAGTAATAATCGCTTTTCACAAAACCAACTCCAATGTGTGTAAACTCACTATTTAATATGTTGGCTCTATGGCCTTCACTGTTCATCCATGCATCTACTACTTGTTCAGGTGTACGCTGACCGTGGGCAAGGTTTTCTCCTGCAGTTCGATAAGTCACGCCAAAGTCTCTCATCATAGTAAAAGGGGACCCATATGTAGGACTTGCGTGTGAAAAATAATCATTCGTGAGCATATCCCGCGACTTCAGCCTAGCTATACGACTTAAAGGAGTGTCCACTTGCAGTTCAGGTAATCCTTCTTTTTGTCTAACAGCATTGGTTAACTCAACAACTGTTGATTCAAAATCACTTAATTGTGTAGTTGTCAAAGGCTGGAAAGGTTCTGCAGCATTACTTTGTGGCTGGAGTGGACGATCAATGCTGTCCACATTAAAATTATCATTGTACTGTGGTTGTTTGTTACCGGAAGAATCTCCGCCACTTGATAAGCTTGTATAAATACTGGAGGCAGTCTCATCTGAGTGACTATCTTTTTTATCTAATGCATTTTCTTCATTGCTGCAGGCAATAAGTGAAAATAAAATTAAGGTAATCAAACTGATATATAGTCTATTTAATTGCAAATCGAAAATCTCCCTTGCATCTTTTCAATTAGCATTTGTCTTAACCTTTAAAAATATAAGTGGAAATTTAAATAAAATAAGCGGACGCCAAAACAAAAGGTTAAGAATAGGAGTTTTATTTCATTACAAAATTTACAAGTTTGTTAAAGATTAAAAATAGTATGGACAAATCACTTTAACGTGGTAAAATTTAAAGCAAATAGATAAGGGAAGGTGGTATACATGAAGCTTTGGTTTAGAAAAATATCTGTTGTATTAATCACAATTATGACTTTAGGGTTGTATATCCCACCAACCTATTTAGATGCTGATGCTGAGAAAAGTAAAGAAGCTGTCTCTTCTAATGATACTATCAAACAGGATGAGATCACCTCAATTACTGAGATCAGTGAAGAAAATGAGCTTGACGTCACGCTTGAAGATGACGACTTCATCAGTGTCCTGACAGAGCAAGCTAAAGAACAAACCATATCAAAATTAGGACCGAAAATTAGCAATCAGATAGAAGCAGACTTTGAGACTACTATTTTGCCAAACTTAGAAATAGTCCTTCAAGACATACTAGCTAATGCTGGAGAAGAAGCTTCTGCTTACTTAGCAATTACGGAAGGTCCAACACAAGGTTTTGGTGAAAGAATCTTTAACATTTACGATAACCGCACAAAAAAAGACATAGCGAAATTTCATGTTAGACGTGACAACCGTCCACAAGAAGGATACTGGTTTAATTTTCACTATCATGTAAGTTCAGATGGATTTGAGAATCATCATGAAATTGGAGAAGTTTACTGGGATAAAAATGTTCCACCGAAATGGATGACTTAAATTAAAAACATGCAGCATAGGGCTTAACCTAGGCTGCATGTTTTATTTTTATAGCTTAATTTAGACCCAATGCTTCTAAACCAATTTCAGCAAGTTTGATTTGCCCCTCGGTAGTTGGGTGAATGTCGCCCGGGATTACGTATTTAGCCTGGTCGTTGCCAAATGCAGAATAGGCATCAGCTAAAATGATATTACCATAAAAAGCGTTGTAGCCCTTAGTTAGAGCCGTTATTT
>NZ_JBMERP010000075.1:0-17548 GCF_049310925.1 Virgibacillus sp. DJP39
ATTATTGGTGCTCGATAATCCCGGGTTGGTGCTCGATTTCGGCTGTGTGGTGCGCGATAATCTGTGGTCGGTGCTCGATTTTCAATCAGTCTACAAAAATCGGCGCTGCCAAGTTTCGACAGCACCGATCTCATTGGATGTAGGATTACTTAACCCATTCTAAAAACTCTAAACGGTTTCCAAATGGATCATCAAGATAAAATCTATTAGCACCTGGAAGACGGTTATCAACCTTAACTATTATATTCTTCTCTTTTAAATAACCTTTCAATGATTCAATATTATCTACTTGGAATGCGGGATGTGCCCTTTTTGCGGGAACAAAATTCTCTTCCATGCCAATATGTAAGTTAATTTTTCCAGCTTCAAACCAAACACCACCATTTTTTCGTAAAAGTTCAGGTTTTTCAACTTCTTTAAAACCGAGTAAATCAACGAAGAATTCTCTGGCTTTATCTTCGCCGCCTACTGGTGCAGCTAGTTGCAAATGATCAATATCAATGTAATTAAATGACATTCTGTTACCTCCCTAGACCTATTATGACTTCAATGTTTTACTTATATCATAACATTCAAAAGACCAGTTTCAATTAAGAAACTGGCCTTTTATTTAACCTTATCTAAAAAACGCGTTAAAATAACGAGTCATAGCTACAGCAAAGTCACCTCTTAAAACTTCTTGATTCGGAGAAAAATTTGCCTTTATAGTAGGCTCTAAATCATATTGACCCTGTGTAACAGAAAAAGTAGCGTTGAGTATATTTAGGTCTAATGCTAACTGAACATAACCCTTAAATTCATTAGGTATGTTACCTGCATCATCAATTATAACCCTCTGATCTTTATACTGGACAGTGAGATCGCCCTCAAATGACCGCGCCTCTTCTTGTAAACCAAGACTTTGTACAAGAGAGTATGCAAGTTCTGCTCGAGACACATCATCTTTTGGCGAAAATTCATTAGAAGCATTTGCCAACATAACCCCGTTTTGAACTTGAGCCTTATCTTTGATAGATGCACCGTTTGCAAGCACAGCTTGAACAAATGGGGATATATCACTTGAATATTCAGTAGATAATGATTGTCGTATCCCTGCACCCATTACTAAATATTGAGCTAATTCCTCTCTTGATAATGTAGTATCGGGCTTGAAATTATCACTCTTATATCCATCAAACAACCTTTCTTTTATTCCCATTTGAATAGCAGAAGAAGCCGGGTGACCGCTTATATCATCTAGCCCTGAAAACCCACTTACTTTTGTAAAAGCTAGTGATCCTTCCACTGTTTCGGGAAGGGCTGCTCCTAATGGATTCGCCTCGTCCCCTCGTAATCCCCGTAATTCAACTTTCCAAGTTCCAGTAATAGGAGAATTTATCGAAACTGTACGATTCGTATATAAAGGAAATAACAAGCTTATTCCTGAACTGTATTCTGCTCCGTCTGGTGCTATTAATACCAAATTCACCGGATTCCCTGTTTCCTGAAGTATACCCCTTGCATCTACTTTGGCAACTAAATTAGACAAACCTTCTTCGACTTTAAATGAATATTGATTGTCGGATACAAGTGTTACAGGATTATAATCTACTTGAAAACCCTGGCGACTCGTTGTCGATTCTACATTACTGTTAAAGCTTTGATACATATTTACTGTATTTCCATAATCTCTAGCGATATTAAACGCCTTGTCAACTGCTGCATAGGCATTAGCATACCCAGCACCAACTTCCCAAGCCTCATAACCTGGCATGTTTGTTGCAGTCTTTTGTACAATTTCTTTTATTTCAGAAGGCGATAATAACGGATTAGCCTCTAAAATTAAAGCTACTATACCTGCCAGATGAGGTGTAGCCATGGAAGTTCCACTCATAGAAGTGTAGTAAGGCAAGTATGCAGGGTCGATTAATTCTGCATCCTTTTCCGCTGCCAAGGAAGACACAGGTGCTAAGGTTCTAGTGGAAATTATATCGACGCCTGGAGCAGTTACTGTTGGTCGATCCTCCCAATTCCATGTTTGGCCATCCATTTCAAAGGAGCCACCTACTCCATTCGTGCCACGTGAGGAAAAGTCAGCAAGAGTTCCATCCTTTTCACCAGCTGCGACCGAGATAACCCATGGAGCTTTTGCATAAGGGTTATGCGTATTTTCCCCAGGTCCAGAGTTTCCAGCAGCAAATAAAACGGTTATTCCACGATCAAATGCTTTCTTACTTGCAATATTCACGGGATCATTTGGATTAAACTCACCTGAAGACCCCCAAGAATTTGTAATGACACGAATATTGTATTCAGACTGGTGAGTAATAGCATAATCAAATCCACCGATTGAATCTAATATGAACAATGCTGCACCTGACCCATAACCAATCAAGTCTGCTCCTGGTGCAACTCCTTCATACATACCTCCAGACATTTCACCTGTTCCACCTACAGTACCTGCAACATGCGTGCCATGACCGGAATTAGTATCTGTATTTGGAACATTTTCGACATAAGTTATTGGTAACAGCCCTGGAGCTAAACTATTGAGGTTTGCATTTGCCGCAACGTTTTGCACTAGGTTCTTGCCATACTCAATATCCTGATGAGTACCATCTACACCACTATCATTTACTACAATCCCTATTCCCTTACCGGAAACCGGAAGACCACCATTCTGTTTTCTCATTTCATCATCGGTACGAACCTTGTCAACCCCAGTTAAGGCAGTCGAATCTTCGTTATAGTAGGATAGCTTACGATTAAGATAAATAGAACGTATTTTATCATTGCTTTTTAAGGCATTGATTTGCTTCTCAGTAATTACTGTAGCTACCATTGGTAAGGATTTTAAGGAAATCCCTTTAGTAATACCTGTATTTTCTAAGAGGTTTAAATTCTCAGTTGTAGGTTTGTCATCTCCGTAGAAGGTTATAATAACCTCAAATTGATTTTCACCATCTTCTATAGCCTGCTGCAATAGGGGATCTATTGTTACAGAATCCGAGGCAGCGTTTGCTTTAGTTCCAGCAAATAAAAGTGGAAACACTAAAACTGCGATTAAAATCAAATGAATAAGTTTTTTCAATTTTTTCTCCTCCTAATTTTATTAATCTTCTTTCACTTTAATTATGAATTAGGAGTACAAAATTTTCTATTAAGCAAAGGTTATAAAGTAACTAATAAAGGCACTATTTAACTTCATACAAAAGTATTACTAATCTAGTGCTTTTGTTAATCCACAAGGTCAAATGTCATTTTTTGCTTTTTTTAAACCTGGTATTGGTACTAGCTGGTTTTGAACTGCGTGAATAATTGCCTGAGAGCGACTTTTCACTTTCAATTTCTTAAAAATTTTACTTACATGTATTTTAACAGTCTTATCGCTAATAAAAAGCTTATCTGCAATCTCCTTATTACTTAATCCTTCTAGTAAACATACCAGTACCTCTTTTTCTCGTTCACTTAATTGTCCTGACTTTTCAACTTTTGATTCACTCTTTTGTTGGTGAAACGTTAACAACTTTTTTGTCATGGAAGGGTGAATAACTGATTCCCCTCTTGCAACTTCCCTTATTGCTTCTATGACCTGCTCAGAAGGGGAATCTTTTAACAAATACCCATCCGCCCCTTCTCGAATAGCTGACATAAAATATTCTTCATGACTGTGCATGGTTAAAATGCAAATTTTAATAGTAGGAAATCTTTCTTTTAAAATTCCTGTAACTTCTATTCCGTTTCGGATTGGTAAGTTAATATCCATCAAGACAATATCAGGTTCTAGATCACCTACCTTGTCTAAAGCCTCATCTCCTGAAACTGCTTCTCCTACAACTTTGATATCACTTTCAAGTTCAATAATGTTTTTGAGACCGTCACGTAATACAGCGTGATCGTCAACTAACATAATCTTTATCAAGACTCTTCCCTCCTTCTATATCCATTTTCGGAATATACACAGATAGTTCCGTACCATCTTGTTCATTGCTATTTATTTGTAGTGACCCATTAATTTTTTCAACAATCTCATTCATATTTAATATTCCAAAGTGGGAGTTGTCTGTAGCTTTAATCATTTCATGAAGTAAAGAAAATCCTACACCGTAATCTTTTATTCGCAATAGTATTTGATGTGTTTGATAGCTTATCAGAACATCAATCCTTTCAGTTTTACTGTGCTTTAAACTATTTGTTATGCTTTCTTGAAATACATTGAACAACACTTTTTCGGTCATTGAACTTAACGAACATTCTTTTCCCCGAACTTCAAAGTTTACATCAACTTTACTTTCCATCATTATATTATCTATTTTTTTAGCAATCGCCGGAATTAGCCCGACTCTTTCTGTCGGATACGGCCTCAGGGCATAAATGGATTCACGAACTTCCTTTAAACTGTTTCTTAGCTTAGAAATACTACCTGAAATTAGATTCAACGTATCATCTGGCTTTATTCGATATTTTCGTTCCGCTGTTTCTAGGCTCATTATTGCACCTGCGAGTGATTGAGCAACACCATCATGAATTTCTCTTGCTATTCGGTTTCTCTCCTCCAAGATAATTGTCTTTTCCTGCTCTTTAATTAGCGATCTTGTTTTAATTACAATTGCTAGCTGGTTCGCAAATGTTGCAATTGAGCTAGTGTCATCTTCACCAAAGCTCTTTGTTCTACTACGACCAACTATAAAAATACCAATAATCTCGCTATCTATAATAAGAGGAGCATAGACAAATGATTTAATATGTACGTCAAAGCAAGCAGAGGCAATGCCAATGTCTGTTTTACGATTTTCATAAAGAGTAAGTTTTTTCATGTTTTCAATAATGTTGATTTCTTCATCCTGTAATTGAAACTTTTCCTTAACTCCCCCTTCTGCATAGGTTTTAATCCACTTTTCATCGGTTTTCACCCATAATCCACTTGCATCTACATCTACGAAGGCGTGAAAGCTTGATTTCATACTATCAAGCCAATCCTCTGTCGGGACCATTGTGTTTAGTTCTGAGGTAATGGAGAACAAAGCTTTTAATCTACTCTTCTCCCTTCTAAGCCGAAAAATAACAGCACTTAGTAATGATAGTCCAACTAATGGTGAAAAGAAGAAGAAAAAGGAGAAGAAATCAATTTGACCTCGGTTTTGGCTACTTAGTAGAAATAACGTAAATCCATAAACCAATGAAATAGCTGCACTACTTAGTTCTGAAAGTGTTTTTTGTTTCCACGCACTAAATGGATATGCTTGTGGACGTAAAGCCAACACTATATCAACCATTAAATTATTGAATATGTGAAAGAAAATCAGGAGAACAGCATATTCCAACACTTCACCTACAAATGTTGAATTAAAGAAAATGTAAGGTTCAAGTATATTTGCTAGTTTTACAGAAATGTAGAAACTCAAAATTAATTGTGCTGTATTAAACGAAATAATACGATAAGGACGGCGACTGATTATATTAACTATAAGTACTGATATTGCATAAATAATCAACGTGTAAGCAAGACCTGATATTAAAAAAAGTGTAAATATTATGGGGAAGTTAATGGTAGTATTGCCCTTCCAAACAGGGATGGGGTAATATTCGCAAATTAAAATAAACACTGCAAATAATAGTAAGATAAGTGGTTCCTTAGGAGTATGCAACTGTAATGAATAAAAAAGAATTAACCCAGCTCCAACGATAGATATTAACGCCATAAATATTTTAGCGTTTGTTTCTTTCGATTGAATAAGATGTTGTCGATTCATTTTATACCCTCTAATCATTAATTAAGATATTTTAATTGTATACGAAGGGAATAACTATGCCAAATATTATCAACAATCTAAAAAGTCTAGATTAGTCTAATGAAAAATACACTGACCAATCTAGACCCAAACCCAGTTAGTTTGTATGATAATTTTCTCAAATTAAATGGGAAATAGCTATTGACTAAATGGGGTAATCATCTAGTACAAAGGTATTATATTAATTAATTAAGTAGTTAATTACCGGTCATTAACTACGATATACGACACTCTAACGGGCCCATGAACACCGACGACAAGGTTGTACTCAATGTCAGCACTGTTGCTTGGTCCAGAGATGAAATTAACACAGGAGGCGATTGTTTCACCAGCTGCAATTTTCCGATCAATTTCTTGGGTAGCCTGTGTAATCCTGGGAACGATCGTACTTTTAGGAATGATTGCAATATAAGTAGTTGGCAGCAGACTTATGGTCCGCGCTTTGTTCTTGTCATTAAAAATTACAACTGTAGCTGATTCTGCCAATGTAATATCACTGAAGGTTATTCCTATATTAGCATTTTTGGCAAGTTCAATATTTTCATTGCCGCAGGACGGGTCCCACGTATAAACAGTTTCCTGGTTTAAAAAACTACTTAGACCATATTCCTCAAAAAGAGAGTCTTCAGGTACAATGACTTGACCACCCCCGTGATCTGTAACCATTCCTCCTAGAACATCTGGGAGAGATGCAGTGCTTGTTTCCACTACATTCGTATGAATTTTTTTACAGGCAGATTTAAATTCGTTCAAAAGTTCATCTGCTGACAACTTCTCAAATACTTTTAACTGGGGCATAAACTGTTTATCTGGGCGGTTTACTTCTTCCACGCGGTCTCGTCCTATGCTTTTAGCGATGTTATCTAAAAATTTTTCCCTATTGTGAATTTTACCTTTGGACATCGTCGACATCTCCTTTCTGGGCAGGTAAGAAAGTATAAAATCCTTTCTTACTGCATAAGTGCAACTAAGGCTTTCGCCATTAAGGCTTGGCGATAAGCCAAGTTTTCTAATGATGATCAAACCATTTCCGAAAGCTCTTCTTACTTGGAACAGGAAAATCACGACTGTTGGTCCAGTCTTTTAATGGCCCGGATCCTTTAGAGATGCTTCCTTCTTTCATGAAGGGAGTTGTTAAAATAGGCGCTGATTTCATTGCTATTTTATACAGAGTGTTAGTTGAAGCAACCATTCCAAATCCTTTCATAGCAAGATTTTCACCAGCAGACACTTTTCCCTTACCCTGGACAATTCGCTCTCTGTGCCTGATAAGCAATTCATGCAGTGGAATATTAACCGGGCATGCTTCTGTACAGGCACCACAAAGGCTTGAGGCAAATGGTAGCTCTTCATGATCCTCATAACCCGCAAGAATTGGGGAAAGGACTGCTCCAATTGGCCCTTGATAAATTGAGCCATAAGCATGACCACCGATTTGTCGGTAAACAGGGCACACATTAACACAGGCTGCACAACGGATACAATGTAGCGCATCCTGAAACTCTGTCCCCAGTGCATTTGAGCGGCCCCCATCTAAAATAACCAAATGAAAGTCTTTTGGAACATCAACAGAACCTTCCTCAACCTCTGGTGACACTGCAGTCACATATGTGGATAAATTTTGCCCAACAGCACTGCGGCACAACAGACTGACAATCACATCGAGATCTTCCCATGTTGGAACAATCCGCTCCATTCCCATTACACTTATTTGTGTTTCTGGTAATGTCGTCACCATATTAGCATTACCTTCATTGGTCACGAGTGTAACTGTACCAGAATCGGCGACTGCGAAATTACACCCAGTGATACCAACATCTGCCTGCAGAAACTTTTCGCGTAATATTTTACGTGTATATGCTGTTAATTCCTCTGGATTTTCTGTGCCCTGGTAGTCTATTTTATCCCGATAAGTATCCCTGATTTGTTCCTTATTTTTATGTAATGATGGCGCAACAAAATGAGATGGCTTATCGTCATCAATTTGTAAAATGTATTCTCCAAGATCTGTTTCTAAAACATCACACCCCATTTCTTCCAACATTTCATTCAGGCTAATTTCCTCGGTCACCATCGACTTGGTTTTCACAATATTTTTTGCGTTCTTTTCCTCTATAACATCATGAATATAACGATTTGCTTCCTCAGCGGTTTCAGCAAAAAATACATGCCCTCCACGCTCAGCTATATTCTCGCTTAACTGGTTTAAATAATAATCAAGGTTTTCTAACGTATGTCGGCGGATTTCTTCACCTGCATTGCGCCATTCCTCCCAATCACCAAGACTCTCGTCGCCGGTAGTTGCCTGAATCTTTTTCCCCCTCAGACTATCCTGGGCGGTAGCAATCGCGTTACGCATAAATGTGTCTTTTAATTCCTGATCAACATGGTCGTAAAAGTTTTCATTTCCAATTTTCATCGCCATCATCGGAGCCCCCATTTTGAATCATTATAGATTATAAGCTACTTACTCAAACTTATCATACCTAATCACTTAAGCTGATTCAGTACTTGCGCAATGTGCATTACTTCAATCGGTTTTCCGAGACGATCAATTCGACCTTTAATGTTCATTAAACAACCACTGTCAGCACCAATCAATACAGTTGCTCTCGTTTGCTCAATATGTTTGACTTTTTCATTAACCATCTGCTCGGATATAGAAGCCATCTTCACCGAGAACGTTCCTCCAAACCCACAGCAGTCATGACAATTCGCAAGCGGTTGCATTTCCAGTCCTTCGACATTTTCAAGTAACTTTATTGGAGCATCAACTACCCCTAATAAACGTGTCATATGACAGGATGTATGATAAGTTGCTGTAGCTTCGAATTTTGCACCAACGTCCTCTACCTTTAACACATCAACTAAAAACTGTGTGAACTCATAGGTTTTGCTTGCCAGAATTTCCGCTTTCTTACGCCATTGTGGGTCATCATCAAACAAAGTAATATATTCTTCAAGCATTGCTGCGCATGACCCAGATGGTGTTACTATATATTCTGAGCCCTCAAAAGCCTTTATCGTATGCTTTGCTATCCGGGTTGCTTCTTTCCGATAACCACTATTGTATGCTGGCTGGCCACAACACGTCTGTTCTTTTGGGAAATCCACCTCACACCCTAACCGTTCAAGTACTTCGACGACATCTTTGCCTACATCTGGGTAAAATACTTCTCCAAGACAAGTTATAAATAAGGATACCTTCATCTGATTTCCCACCTTTGTATTTATGGGTTAATTTCTATGCATGGGTGATACGCAAAATTAATAGATACATGAAGAGGGAATTCATTGGAATGAATCCCCTCTCTTATTCACAACACAACTAATATAGAAGCTTAACCTCCTAAATAGGCTTCAGCGATACGTGGATTCTCAAGTAGTTCTTCTGTTTTACCTTCTGCTGTTATCTTTCCTGTTTCCAGGACATATCCATAGTCGGCCACTTTCAATGCCTGCCTTGCATTTTGCTCTACCAGAAGAATCGTAGTGCCGGTTTCATTGATATCTTTAATCATTTTAAATATATCCGCTACAATTAGTGGGGCCAAGCCCATTGATGGCTCATCCATTAACAATAGTTTGGGTCTTGCTAGCAGTGCCCTAGCTATGGCAAGCATTTGCTGCTGACCACCTGACATTGTCCCTGCTAGCTGGCTTTTTCTTTCTTCTAGTATAGGAAACCGCTTGATGACTTGTTGTATATCTTGGTCTACCTCGTCATCTTTTCGATGATAAGCACCCATCTCAAGGTTTTCCATTACAGACATTTCAGCGAGCATTGCCCTTCCTTCAGGTACAAAAGCAATGCCTTTACGGATAAGCTGATCAGGTCGATTTCCAGTTACTTTTTTCCCAAGAAATTCAATTTCTCCTTGCTTTGGTTTTAACAGGCCAATAATTGTTTTCATTAACGTTGATTTGCCAGCTCCATTAGCTCCAAGAATAGTAACAATGCTGCCTTCATCAACTTTAAGATCGATTCCCTTTAATGCTTGAATGTTTCCATAAAACGTTTCTAATCCTGTTACGTTAAGCAATATCGTCATCTCCCTCCGAACCGAGATAAGCTTCGATCACTTCCGGATTATTCTGAATAGCTTTCGGTTCGCCTTCAGCGATCTTCTTACCAAAGTTTAAAACGACAATACGATCACATGTCTTCATTACAAGTGGCATGTCATGTTCAATAAGTAGAACCGTAATTCCCATTTCTTGTATTCTCATAATTAGTTCATGTAACTCTTCTGTTTCCCGTTCGTTCATCCCAGCAGCTGGTTCATCAAGAAGTAACAATGTAGGATCACTTGCTAATGCTCTAGCAATCTCCAGCCTTCTTTGCTGGCCGTATGCAAGATTCTTTGCAACAGTTTCCTGTTCTTCGAGCAAATTCACCTTGCCCAATAGTTCACTTGCCTTTTGATTAATTTTCTGTTCTTCTTGCTTTTGGGACTTTGTCCGGAACACACTACTCCAAACACCTGAAGTGTTTCGACAATGAGTCCCCATCATTACGTTTTCTAATACCGTCATTTCAGGAAATAACCGGATGTTTTGAAACGTACGACAAATACCTTTTTCGGTTATCTCGTGAGGCTTTAACCCATTGATTTTCTGTTTTGTTAACAAGATCTCACCTGAAGTTGGAGGAAGCATAGCCGTTATCATATTGAACATTGTCGTTTTTCCAGCGCCATTAGGCCCAATCAACCCTAAAATCTCACCTTGACGAATGGAAAAGGATACTTCAGACAAAGCGGTTATTCCACCGAACTGTTTGCTGACTTTATTTATTTCCAGTACCACGCTTACTCCCCCTTCCTATACGTTTTTTAAACCACCGAACCATTTGTTCATCAATAATCCCCTGTGGCCGGTAAGCCATCATGACCACCAATAGCAACCCGTAGATCATGTAACGATAATCGCTAATAAATCGTAAAACTTCAGGGAGCAATGTAAGAAAGAAAGCACCAAATATAGCACCGACAACAACTTCACTACCACCGAACACTGCAAACACTAAAATCTCGACGGCCCTATGGTATGAAAAATCAGCTGGACTTATATACGACAAAACATGCGCATATAACGCTCCAGCAAGCCCTGCAAATACAGCTCCTTGAGTAAAAGATAAAACTTTGTAATATGTAACATTTACTCCCATTGAAGCTGCAGCCTGCTCATCCATTTTTATGGCAGAAAAAGCTCGACCTACGCGTGAGTTACTTTGCCTCACAAAGAACCAGACCAAGGCAATAACGACTAGTAATAGTACGATAAATATTGATAGAAATACAAACTGATTGGTTTCTAGTCCAATTGCTTCAGGATCAAAACCGAATTTTTGCAGAAATTGTAGGATTTCTCGCCCAAGCTGAGGTATCCCCCCTATTCCAATCGCACCTTTTGTAAGTGAGTCCGTGTTCACGAGAAATACCCGTACAATTTCCCCGAACCCTAATGTAGCAATAGCCAGAAATACACCGTGTAATCGTAATGCCGGGATCCCAACCAAGATTCCAAAAACCCCAGCTAGACTAGCTCCAGCTAAAACACCAACTAACAGAGGTATTTCGAAGTTTGTCGTCAGCAATGCGGTGGTGTAGGCCCCAACAGCCATAAAACCAGCATTCCCTAGGGATAATTGTCCTGAAGCCAGTGTTACATAAATACTTAAGGCAAGAATAATATTTATTAAAATAAAAGAGGCAACTTGTAAATAATATGGATTTATCAATTCTCCTAGCATGGATTCACCCCCTTAAAGCCATCATGCTGTTTTCTTTCCGAATAGCCCTTGTGGTCTTACAAGCAAAATAATGATGATAATAATAAACGCAATGGCATCACGGTATCCAGAGTAGCCCATAACCACAATCAAAGTCTCTGATAGACCTAGTATCATTCCACCAGCCATTGCTCCTTTGACATTTCCCATTCCTCCTAAAATAATGATGGCAAGTCCTTTCAACCCGATTGACAACCCCATCTGCGGGTTAACAGAGCTGAACGCCATACCAACCAGGATTCCAGCAATTCCTCCAATTGCTGATGCAAGAATTACTGTTATAGTAATAATTCTTTTCGTGTTAACACCAAGTAGACTTGCAGTTTCCAAGTTTTCTGCGGTTGCACGTAGAGCCTTTCCTCCTTTTGTTTTTAGTAGCCAATAAGATAAGGCAATCATTAATGCAATTGATATGCAGAATATAATTATTTGTACTATGTAGATATTAACCGAACCAATAGCAAATCGGATTTCAGAAAAACTATTTTGAACTGGTTGATTACCAGAACCAAAAAGGTGGTCAGCCAGATTTTCAAGAAAGATTGAAACACCGATCGTACTAATTAAGGGTGCAAGATGGGAAACATTCGGCTTGTCCCTTAATGGGCGTAATGCAAATCGCTCAAGTAAATATCCCATTATTGCTGTTACTACAACTGCTGCAACAAAAGCAAGCCACAATGGGCCTTCCAACGTACTGGTTATGACAACTCCCATAAATGCACCAAACATAAAGATTTCGCCATGTGCCATGTTAATGATACCGAGCACACCAAATACTAAAGTATACCCAAGTGCAACAATGGCATAAATGCTTCCTGTAGTAATTCCGTTTATCAATTGTTCTAGTAACATAACATCACATCCTTTGGCTTCCTGCTAAGTGATTTTTCAATAATAATAAAAAGCCTCGCCATCCCATTATCCTAAATGCCAATGGCGAGGACTCATTGTATATTTAACTTTTTCTAACGTTAGATATACTACTTTAGAAAACTTGGCTTTTAGCGAAAGCCTTAGTTACACTTTTAAGTAGAAAGGTTTTTAACTTTCTTTACTGCTTCAACTACCTTTATTCCTCAAAAACCTGGAATTTTCCGTCTTTGATTGTAAGTACGATAGGATCCATTACAACATCGCCCTCTTTATCAAAGGAAATATTTCCAAGCACACCACTAAAATCTTTCGTCTTAGCTAAAGCATCACGCAATTTATCCCGATCTGCCTCCCCAGCTTTTTTCAAAGCTTCTGCCATAATGTAAAGACCGTCATAAGCCTGAGCAGCGAATTGATCTGGTTCTTTACCATATTCTTCTTTGTAGGTAGACACAAAATCCTGAACCTTTTTGTCATCTTTACCTGTAAACCATGGTGTCGCTACAATTAATCCATTACCTGCATCCCCAGCTATCTCAATAACTTGTGGAGAATTGAATCCGTTTCCTCCAACAAATGGAACGTCAATCCCAATAGACCGAGCTTGTTTCATAATTACTGCACCTTCATTGTATAGAGCTGAACATAAAATCAAGTCTGGGTTTAAGTCTTTAATTTCTGTTAGTTGTGCTTTGTAATCCGATTGTCCTTTTTGAAACGTTTGTGTAGTTAAAACTTCAAGACCTAAGTCTTCTGCAGCTTTTTTCATAGAATCATACCCTGATTTAGTAAAAACATCATCATTTCCGTACATAATTGCTACTGTCTTAGCATCATATTTCTTAACAGCTTTTTCTACGGAAGCTGGAATAGCTTGTGACTCAGGTATTGAATCTCTAAAAACATATTCTCCAATTTGCGGAATTCCCTGTGCTGTAGTCGAGGTACCCAATATAGGAACTCCATTTTGGTTAGCTACAGGTCCTACTACTTCCATTTCCGTACTTAATGTTGGTCCTATAATTCCCGTAACATTTTCAGAATTCATTAACTTTTGAGCAGATGAAAGTGCCTGATCTGGCTTCCCTGCAGAATCCTCAATAACTAGCTCAATGTTAACTTCGCCCTTCTCGTTAATTTCCTTTTTTGCGAGCTTCAAGCCATTTGTGATAGCCTCACCATAAGCAGCTCCAGGTCCACTCATATAAGAAATAACACCAATTTTAGCAGAAACTCCGGAATCTGATTCATTCGAGGACCCTGATGCATCTTCATTATCACCACATGCTGAAAGTGTGAGCAAAACCATCAAGCCAGCAAGTACTAGAAATGTTCTAAATAATTTCATAAAAATACCCCCATTTTTCTATAGTCTAAAATCTATTTAGCCCTCTTAAAGATTAAAGAATAGTATAAGCCATTGGTTATTATTTTTCAATATAGAATTTTAAAATAATTTAAAAATCTTTTATGTGAGAATGTTTTACTGGGGGTTTTAACTAAGGAAACAACGAATAGACAGAGGTTGACTGCTTTTAGGAATTGAAGATCTTTAACTACACAAAAAGACCAGTTCCGCTAAGAACTGGTCTGTTAATTTTATAAGTTATGAAGCCACAATTGCCGTATTCAAATAAAAAGTTTTAAACCACCACTCCTCAAAGTGGGTGTTTGCAAGAACCTTCCTGTCTTCCTCTCGATTGGAGGCTCGACATTCCAACTCTTATATAAAACTCCCTATTATAATGTTAGAGGTTAAAACTTTGTTTAATACGAACAATGTAGCTTAATTACATCTTACTACTTCACCATTAAAATGGCAATGGAAAATTAGCCCAAATTCTTATCTTTTTGTATTCGACTTCTTAGCTTTGTTCTCCAAATCCGACTTCGGTCTCTGGCTTGCGGCATCCTCAGATTGACCTTGTGGATTTACACTTGTGTTTACTCTGCCCTTCTTTTTTACAAATTCATTCTCATTCATTCCAAACACCTCCATTTAATAGTGTTTGAAAAATAACCATCAATTATACACCCCCTACTCTTCCCCAAGGTTTTCGTACTGATCACGCAGTGCCCGTTTTAGTACCTTACCACTTGGGTTTTTCGGTAAACTTTCTGCAAAGTCTACGTATTTTGGCACTTTAAAAGTGGATAGCTTAGACTTACAGAATTTTATTACCTCATCCTTCGTTAGTCTAGCTCCCTCTTTTTGGACGATAACGGCAGTAACTGCCTCAATCCAATATGCGTCTGGGATACTCACTACTGCTACCTCAGATACCCCGCTTAATTGATAAATTGTTTCTTCGACTTCCCTGCTAGATACGTTTACCCCACCAGTGTTGATCATGTCTTTTTTTCGATCAACAATGGTAATATAACCTTCCTCATCCATTACACCTAAATCACCACTATGGAACCAACCACCGCGAAATGCTTCAGCTGTTTTCTCAGGATCATGTAAATACCCTTTCATTGTGTGTGGTGTACGGTGAACAATTTCCCCAATTTCGTTATGTGGAACTTCATTATCCTCATCATCCACTATTTTTGTTTGCACATTTAATGAAGCCTTTCCAGCTGAACCAAGTTTTCTAAGTTGATCTTCTGGTTGCAATGCAGTAGCTAAAGGTGCAACTTCAGTTTGACCATAGAAGTTCCAAAACCTTGCATTCGGTAACCGTTCTGAAAGCTCTTTAAGGATTTCCCTTGGCATAATTGCAGCACCGTAATAACATTTTTCTAATGTAGATAGGTCATGTTTATCAAAATCGGGATGTCGTAGTAATGCAATCCAGACGGTTGGCGGACAAAAGAGTTGTGTTGCACCTTCCTCTTCAATTGTTTTTAATATCACTTCAGGACTGGCGGCACCAAGAACAATCCCGCTTGACCCCAGATAAATACTAGGTCCTAAAAAGACGTGTAGTTGCGCGCTATGATACAGTGGTAATGCATGTATCGCAATATCACGAGCCTCCATCTTCCCATCAACTATACAGCTCACATATTCACTTACAAGCGTCTTGTGCGTAAGCATAACTCCTTTTGGACGCGATTCTGTCCCACTTGTGTACAAGACATGTGCTAGATCATCATCCGCAATCTCAGCTTCTACAAAGTCAGCCGGTTGGCCTTTTCTCAGTATAGACAATGCCTCCCAGTCTGATAAATTATCTTTCCTCTCACATGTCAATGGAACATCCATTAAGTAACGATGATTAATTTCAAGTGTACCTGCTGACTTGTCCAGTACCGTTGCAAACTCACTAGAAGCAATAAAGCCACTAACTTCTGCATGCTCTAAAATGTACTGAACGTCCTCGATAGAGAGCATATAATTGATTGGGATCATCACTGCACCGATACGTGCTAAAGCAAAGTTTACTGTAACAAAATCTAAACTATTTCTAGACATGACTGTAATCATGTCACCTTTATTCATTCCTCTTTCTAAAAAAGCGTGCGCAGTTTGATTTACCATGTCATCCAGCTCAGCATATGTTAACCTGTCTTCTTTATAGGCAATAGCGAACTTGTTAGGAGCACGATCCCTTGTACGTGCCAATAAATCACCCAACGTATTCCTCCTGGCCCGTTCTAATATATTATTAAGTGAAATCTGCTCATTGCTCTGCATGTTCATACACTCCACCTCTCTCTAAAATTTATTGAATTTTCTACCTTTTATTTTATTTCAGATAAAGAGGAATGGCAAGTTATTTAAATTAAAGACTGAGGCCATGCCCGCGGAAAGCGGAGTGTTCTGCCGGAACGGCGGCTTCAAAAGAAAGAATTCACAATGTCGCAATATACATCAACTGCGAAGATTAAAGAGCAACAAAAATTACTCAGTGTGACATGTTCCCATGCAAAGCAGCGGTTTTAATCGAACATTTTTGTACTGTTAAAAAAAAATAAGAAAATAGACATAAGCTCCATTGCTTATGTCTATCACGAATTCACTTATTTAATTTTTTTCATGAAGGAACTAAAATATTATCAAGCTCTTTACTGATTTCTTTTGACCTTTTTGCCGCATGATTTACTGCTTGTGAGATAGCTACCCCACCATTATGCTTTTTCAATGCATTCAATCCAGCTGCAGTTGTACCATTCGGAGATACAATATTATCAATTAATTCTGCAGGTGTTTCCTCATTTTCCATAATCATTTTTGCTGCTCCATACACTGTTTGGGCAGCAATTTTACGAGCCATCTCATTGTCCATTCCACTTACCTGGCCGATATTTTCCATTTGTTCCATTAAATAGTAGAAGTATGCCGGACCACTTCCTGCTATTCCTGTAAAGATATCCATTTGGTCTTCAGGTATTACATATACTTCACCCATACATGCAAGAAGTTCTTCCACCATAGCAGCATTTCCTTCATCGGTGTAAGCACCAATTGACATCGCTGTAGCAGATTCCTGTATCATACTTGAAGTGTTAGGCATTACTCGAATTACTTTTTGCTCAGGATTTAATCTTTCCTCCATATATGAAGTAGAAATACCTGCCAATACAGAAATAACTACTTGTTGTTTTGGAATTAAATTTTTGATAACTGAAAGTGTTTCTTCTGCTCCCTTTGGTTTCATTGCCAAAAAGAGAAAGTCAATTTCACTATATGGTAATTCTGTAATCGAACTTATTCTTACGCCATACTTTTCTTTGAGTAAATTTAAACGATCCTGATTACCTCTATTAGTAACTATAATTTGTTGGGCTGGAATCTTTTCTGTTTGAATCATGCCTGAAATCATAGCCTCAGCCATATTCCCTGCACCCATAAAAGCAATTGTTTTTTGGTTTAACATGCAATCTCTCCTAAGTTGTTATTTCTTCCGATCTTTTTCTTTCAACCTTTGTATTTTAACATCTGTATATTTAGTTTCAAGGGGTATTGGGGAATTGATATGTATACGCATCAAATAGTTAGTAAAAGCGTTACCATTCCAATTTAATGGTTACCTAATCACTGCTCACCGTCTTTAATCACTCTATATCGTGTTAAATGAAGAAAAAATTCTACCTATACGACACTATTATAAATATAGTAAAAATTTAGCACTCATCTCAGTTTGATGAATATAGTACA
>NZ_JBMERP010000076.1:0-17411 GCF_049310925.1 Virgibacillus sp. DJP39
CATAGTAAAATCGGTTCCTTACAACGTTTAGGAACCGATTTTTTTTGATTTGGTTTATAAAGCTAACGCACCCGTTAGCTCAAGAACACCTACTTTTTCAAGCTATCCAATAAGCTGTAACCAAAAACAATTCCAGCTATTTTTGCATAGGTTGGTTCATTTAATACAAATAGTTCGTTTGCCATAATCAGATTCATACCAAAAATGTATGACAAGAGCGGTAACATTGTTATACAAAGTGCTGGTAATGTAAGCGCAACAATTTTCACCCAATCAAATGTCCATCGCTTTTTTTCCTTCATCTCATTCATTAACTTAGGTAATCGCAGGAAAAATCCAATAACAATAGGAAATATAGTGCTATAAACTAAAACTGGTAGAATTTGATAGTACGTATCCACTTCTTTTTCTAAAAGGACCTGATACCTTGTACCGAGGTAAGATAAAGCACCGATAACAACTGTTAAACTGAAATAACCTAAAAATCGCTTCATTTTGATTTCCCCTTTATATCTCGCTTCTATTTATCTTCAACTAACCTGCTGCGTTAATTTAAGTACATCTGTTCACAAATTTATTTTAACATAAAATTCCAATGATTCTTCAAACACAAAAATAGGACCGCCGTAATGGACGATTCCTTGTTAAACTCTTGCACCCGATTGTTGATTAGCAAATTCTATTCCCAAGCTTTAGCCATAATGATAAAGTTGTATGTATTGCCTCTTATTTCATTTTGGAATTCGCCTTTCTTAATAAATCCTTCTTTTTCATATGTTTTTATGGCTCGTTCATTAAAGTCTACTACTGCCAGTTCCAAATGATTAAACTTTAGTAGTTCTTTTCCTTGTTCAATGGTTGCTTTAACAAATTTTGAACCGTATCCCTTTCCTGTTAATGAGGGCTTCATTTGAACCCCAACTGCTAATATTTCTTCTCCATCTTCTTCTACATTAAAAAACTCACAATTTCCTATTAAATTTTCTTTCTCGTCAATCACTGAAAATGCTCTTTCTGAATGAACACTTTGCTTAAATCCTTCAATTTTTTCTTTTTGAATATTGTTATCATAAAAAGAATATATTCCCTCATACGTCCAGGTAATGAACTCATTGATATCTTCTTTTGTTCTTCTTCTAATAGTAAGTTCCATACTTATCTAACCCCTTTACGCTTATCTTTTTGTTTCTTTCCATATGCCATTTGCCATTAAACAGCTGCGTTAGTGGAACAAGGGTGGCAATTCCTTATTGAAGGAAAGTACCCGTTAGCGTAAGAAAAACTTTATGCGCTAATCTCAACAATGAAGTTTTTCACTTGTTCCAAAAACTCAATTTCATCTTCTATATGAGCATAGTGAGAAGAATTCTGTAATTCTATATGTTGACTATTTTTAATACCAGCCCTAAACAGGTCAGCTTGCCCTACGGAAATTCCATCATACATACCACTAATAATTAGTGTGGGGCATTCAATTTCTTCTAACCTAGGAGAAATATTGTAATTAGTCATATCTGGATTTTTTTCTCCATTCCAAATTAACTGATTTGTTCCTGTGTCCTTATCATTTAACGCTTCAAGTAAATATGCAGGATAATCAACTCTACAATAATATAAGCTATTAAACCTTTTGGTTGCTATCTCTTTTTCATCAGATGATACTTTAATACCTTCCCTTAACTTCTTGAAGATCCTTAATAAATCATCAGTAAATTGTTCTATTTCAAACCTTTTCCTAGCCTCAAGGCATTTCGTCCAGTCTGCTATACCACTATGCAAAATTAAGCTTTGAATTTTTTCTGGGTATTGTAAAGCAATATTAACTCCTAAAATGGTTCCCCAAGAATGACCTAGGATATGATATTTATTTACTCCAACCTCGTTCATAACACTATTAAATTGTTCTATATAGTCACTAATATTTAGGGAAGTGAACTGTTCTGACCTAGTTGATTTTCCACTATCTATTTGGTCGTAAACGATGACGGGTCTTGTTTCAGCTAATCTTAAAAGGGGAGTTAAAGTCGTGTAAGAAAGCCCAGGTCCACCTGCCAATAGAATTACTGGGGCTGAATCTGCAAAATGTTTATTCGGAGTATGAACTTCATAATATGTTTTATAGTTGTTACTTTCTATAAATCCGTAACTTTTTTTGACTGAAGCAAAGTTACCGTACTTATTATTCATTAGAGATCCCTACCCTTCATTACAGTTAAAAGTTACCATATTAAAGAAAAGCACCAGTTAGTGGAACAAAGTCTAGTTCTTCGTAGACATGAATAATGATGGATTTAATTCTTCACTTTCAACCACTATAGCAGTTAACCCTTTATCTGTTTTAGTTTCATGCCATTCATCCTTCTTCCAAAATATAGCATCTCCCAGCTGAACCTTGAAATATTCTTCTGGTTCACCTCGAACATATCCTTTACCATTCATAATCAAGAGAAGTTGAGGTGTCACTGCTTGGTGGTAGCCTATAACACCATTTTCTTCTAAGTGCATACATCCTATATGAGTAACCTTTTCAGTTTGAATAATACGAGACATAATAAAATCTGAATTGAATTTCAAAATCGCTTTCCCACTATATTTATCGAATTTATAAAACTCCATTATGTGCCTCCTAAAAAATTTGGTACTATTCTACTTTCGCCAAATTTTATTTATGGATAGAATGCTGTGCTTTGTGTTTATCTCCTTCTTTAACATAAATATCATATTGAGTATTATCGCTGTGACCGATGGTTTGATTTACATTTGGATTTCTCACTATAACTGTTTGGTATGGAACTCCGTCTTCTTTAAGTTTGCCAGCAATTTTAAAATATTTTTCATTTCCAAATGCTGTGTATACCAAATTCTTATATTTAGAAAAAAGCATCCTAAACAATCCCATTTTCACAAAACTCCTCTCTAAAACTAAATTGCATCTGCAACTTCCTAGTAAATCTTTTGCAACACTTGCACCTTTAGTGGAGTACACATCCTTTTGTTTTTCTAATATAGTAGTGAGAAAATTATTCTGGTATATTAAAATCAAAGTAATTTCCAAAATCAGAATAACAGTCGCTTAAATGGTACTCAATACCATCTTCATTGTTGCTACTTACAAGATTAGCGCAAGTTGTACTTTTTTCTCTTTTATCAGAACCTGCATATTCATCTTGTGAATTATCATAAGTATATTTAATATTTTCCCCGTTATACTCTAAAGTAAGGAATATTGGGTCCCCTTCAGTAGTATATCTTGCGATGCGCACTGTGTCTTTATCATCATTTTCAACATTTTCAATGAAGTTTTTAAATTTATCTAAATTTCTGATTTCTCCACCTTGATTGACCGTCACGTCACCTTCTTTCACTTGTTGACAGGAAATTAACATTGATAAAATTATTATAAATACGAGCATTAAAGTTCCCCGCAAAATTTTACCACCTCCATAACTTAAACCTGTTTAACGAATTAGACGGGTTACAACTCTTTTAGGTCAAATATTGAGTTATTAAATTATCCTGCTGCGTTAGCACAATAGCTCCCATATTCATTTTAACATAAAATTCCATTTATTCTCCTCAAAAAAAATAGGACCTAAATCAAAAGTCCCCTCGGCATCTTCAATTCTTGCACCCAACAGTTGAATAACATAATTAAATTATTGTTCTAATATCTTCCCAACCATAAACAAGTTCATTTAGCTTTTTTCCGAAAATCTCTATCTCTACAGTATCAATCTTTTTTGCTCCAAGAAACTCGTAAAATGATCGAGAATTGTTTTCTTCTAAGACTAAAGCCGTCATAGAAAGTATATCTTTTTGTTTTAAATTTTCAATGATAGGTTCAAGCAATAATTTACCTATTCCCTTTCTTTGATGAGCTTCTAATATATAGATTGCATATAATTCACCGTTATACTTAGGATATTTACCTGACCTCTCTGTGCCTCCGTTAGAGAAACCAATAATTTTCCCATCATTAGTTTCAGCGGCATATACTACTTGGTTAGAGATTATGTCTTTCCATTTTTGTTCTCTGCTCTCATACGTCATTTGGTTTAAATACTTATCGGGAATAATATTCTTATATGTGGTTTTCTAACTGCCAACTTGCACTTTTGCAACGCCTTTAGCATCATCTGGAACTGCTTTTCTTATATTCATATTACACCTCAAATCATTTTTCTCTTCTTTCACTAAACTGTCTCTTTAGCACAATGGTAGCTGCCGCATCGACAACTCCTTGTTAAACACTTGCAGCCAATAGTTGAACAACAATTACATTAATTTTTGATATACGAACCACTTGTATTGTTGATTTCTCCTAATTCAATACGATTTCCATCTGGATCATTAAAAACTGAAATAGTACCCCAATCAAATTTTAAATTCTTCTTTGAAAAACAAACACCTCGTTCTTCTAATTCATTCATAATAGAATTTAGGGATTGGACGTCAAAACGAAGTACATTGGGATTTTGCTCTCTTAATTTTTCTTGATTTTTCCCAACACCGCCCTGTTCAACCATAAGATACCCATTTGGGAGTTCAAAAGATACAAGTGTATCTTTAACGTTTCTTACCTTCAACTGTAAAACGTCTCTATAAAAAGCAATACATTCTTCATAACGTTCGGCGAACAAGATTAAACCAAACTCACGAAACTCCAAATTTACACCCCTCAGATTAAAAAGTTTTATTATTTCTATGATTAGTTATATTTTTCCATTCGTGTGCCAAAACACTATATAGTAAAGAATCTCGCCAACCATCTTTCATTAACAAATCTTGACGGCTTCTTCCTTCCTTTGTCATTCCGACTTTTTCCAATACTTTTGATGATCCAATGTTTCCAGGGTCACAAGTAGCATATATCCGATGAAGTTTAAGTTCTTCAAAACCAAAACCAATCAATAACTTAGCAACATCTGTTGCTATGCCTTTTCCCCCAATATTTTGGATTTACAATATAGGCGACTTCTCCAATTTTGTTAGTAAAGTCTCTAATGTTAAACTCCCCAGCACCAATCATCTGTTCATTCAATACAATTGCAAAAACAAATCTTGTTCTTGGTTCTTGGGTTGAATCTTTAATCACTTGATTAACAAAACTTCTCGAATCTTCTTCTGTATTAGGTCCCCAAGGTTGATATTGACAAACTATATCTTGTGATGCGTATTTATGTACATCAATCCAATCATTATTAGTAAATTCCCTTAATAAAAGCCTTTCGTTTGAAAGAGAAATTTTAATGTGTTCGATTATAATCTCCCCTTTATTTATTTTTAAGTATATATCCTTCTTCCGCTATCCTGCGTCTATAGTGAATCAAGGGCGCTTGCCTTACTAAAGGAAAGCACCCGTTACTTTAAGAAATCTTTCCATATTGAATCGTCATATTGTCCATTTGTTATATTAAAAAAGTGTCCCATAAAGCCTAATTGAACTATGCCATATTCGTCTATTGTGTTCTTTGGTGCAGGAGCATATAGTGAAAAAAGAAAAAATTTGCCTCTGCTATTCGTACACTTTCAGGTATAGGAATTCCAGTTTCAGCTTCATTAAACTTTAGGTAGTCATCTTTCGTTGGGTTTGTTAAAACCGCAAAAACTAAAAAAAGTAATAACACGCTAAATGTAAGTACCAACTTCTTTAATCTTCGAGGTTCTTTTTTCATTCTTCACCCCCTATTTCTACACCACTGAATATAACCCTTGTTAAACAATGCTTCGGCTATAGTTGAACAAGCATACGGTATCTTATTGAAGTAAATCTACCCTTTACTTAAACAAATCATTCTCACCGTTTAATCTACTTACTTCCTTTTCTAGATAATCGAGTCGTTTATGAATCCTATAAAAAATTGGCAGATAAGCAATAACTATTATAATCGTCCACCCCATTAAACTCACTCCTTTTTAAATTATAGGTTGTTCTTTGTTCAAGGAAAGCAACAGTTTGTTTAATTATTAACCATGTTTTTTCAATAACAAATATAAGACAATAATCAAAATTATAAAGTTAGAAATTTGAAACATTCCTGAAAGGTCTGTGTGTTCAAAGATACTTTGAACTGGTGGAACTTGGTACAGTATAAACCCTAAAATCAGAGAAGCTATAACAACTAAAAAAGTATAAAGCATTATTCCTCTCCTTACGTTTTCTATTTTTTTCTTCAATTTTAAATGCCTTTAAGTTATACAGAGGGACAAATCCCTATTCTAGAATCGCTACCCGCTAGACTCTTATTGTTCTGTTAATTTATTTCGAATTAAAAATAAGGTTGTAATTAAAACGGCTTCACCTACAACTAATAAACCTATACCTAAAACCAAACCTCCAAAGAACAAAAATTCATTTACGCCCCAAGCGAAGAAAAACCATCCTATTATTGCAAATACACCTAATCCTAAATTGATAGTTCCTGCAATTAGAGTTTGTGGTAGAAACAATCCCGTTTTCCTAATCATCGTAGAAGCATATTTAAAACTTACAAAGGTTGCTACAATCATAAAAATAACATATATAGCCATTGCAATATCTATGCCACTCATGTAATCCACCCTTTATATAAATTTCACGTATCAGTCCATAATCCTTTTTAAAGGGATTCTGCTGCGTTAATTTTAATTACATCTGTTCGCATGTTCATTCTAACATAAAATTCCAATAATTTTTCAAATAAAAAAATGGATCGCCTTAGTAGACGACCCTTGTTAAATGTCCTTATAATTTAAACTTGTACCCTTCAACCCTCAATAAATATTTGCATCATACTCGATTGGAAACAAGATGTTTTTCATATCGTTTATTCATATCATTTTCAGAAAGTATAGAAGTTATGTAATCAACAATAGTGTGGTTTTCATAAATAAATGTATGCTCTAAATTGTTATCATCTTCTAATATTCTTGGTAGATATTTTTTTAAATTGCTAATAACTCCCCTATTATCATCATCTAATATCCAATCAATTGACTTCCATTCTAAAATACCTTCGTCAGTATGTAAGGGGGTAGCAATATGTGCTTCATCTGGTAAATCAGCAATAAAGACATACATCCCTTCATTATCCTCAATCTCATCCTTATCTTTAAAGATGACATTTCCTTTATAAGTAACACTATCAAGCTGAATAGCCGTTTCCTCAAACGTTTCTCTAATGACTCCTTCATATGGGGTCTCATTTTCCTCGATTTTACCCCCAACACCATTCCACAATCCCATGGTCGGCTTTTTATTTCTATTTAAGAGGAGTATTCTTTCTCCTTTTCTTATTAAACAAATCGTGTATTTATACATTCCATCATCTCCTTTCTGTTTACTCTTGCCTCTTTATTGAATAAATCTGCTTCAATCTTTGTTCTTAAATTACCTAATCCTTTTTCTTATTGGTAACTCTTCTTCAAGCCCATCCCCCTTAGTTTTTAACCTGACTAATATATGAGATTTTTAAGAAACTGAAATCCGTATATCAAAGCACCACAAATTGCAATACATAACCCTACCATTACAAATCCATAGACAAAACCTTTACCCATTGCGATTAAATCTAGAAACATATTCTTAAAAGTACCAAGTACCTTACTCATAATCATCCTCCCCATTGGCAATTCATCATTCTAATTACTGTTAACACTACCGTGGTTGGCATTTGAGGTTCATTATCTAAAACAAGATACCATAGACACAATTTCTGATTTAATTCTATTAGGCTGTCGATTTTCTTCGCTTTCTAAGAGAATTTATCACTAGCTTAAAATAATTGTTCAATCTCATAAGCTACTATTTCGATACTCGATATAGACAAAATCACTTATCCTTCAACAATCGCAAGGTATTTCAATATTTGCCCTTCTGATTCAACAATTAAAATATCTCCTCTTCCCTTAGCTGAAAAGATCTTTGCACTAACTGGAAGTTTATTCGCCATCTCATTTTTGAATTCTGTACCAGCATCAGGGTCCAATGTTAAAACTTCTTCAGCGTGACTTTTTTAATGTTGTTACAAACCTACCATATTAGTGGTGTAAGGATTATTCAGGGAAACCGCCATCAGCTTATGGACATTGCTTCTCATGTTGGCTAAATCCCCATTTAGTTATGGTTCGCATTTCTTTCTTCTACCTTTAGCTTTAATAATAGTACCGTTTTATTTTGTTTAATTATTCTATTTACTGATTTCTCATCATGTAAATCAAGAGTTCGCTTTGAATTACCTTCTGTTTCTCTGTAAGCTGCTAATATTTTAGTTTCTCCTAACTTTAATTTTATTTCTTCTTTCCCTATTGCATAATCCCAGGAACCATTAGTCTGAAATTCCTTTTCAATTATTGATGGTTGAGTTCTTACACTAGGTCCATAAAGAAAAACTAAAGTGTCTTCTGAGTTCGGATTTACCATTCCAAACCCCAAATGCCCTTCACTAACTTCTTTCGGACTGTTGCCGTAGGATAATTGCGTTAATGGCTGAGAATCTTTTTTTCCATCCTTGTAACTTTCAACCCAAAGATTCACCATCTTTTATCAGCATTTGGTAAATAAAAGTAGAAATCAAGTACAACCCCTAAGTTTAAGTCCTTAAAAGTATTCACATACTCAGAGTCTGATTTTATTGATATAGTAGGTGCCTCAGGTTCGTTTTTATTAGAACAACCAACACTAATCAGGAGAAAAGCAATACTTACAATTACATAAAACCTTTTCAATGTATCTCACCACCTTAGTTTTTTCATTCCACTAACCTGCAAGAAATGCCTTTTTGTTATTAAGAATTGCCCGCTAATTTCACTAAACAGCTTCGTTAGTTTAGTAACTTCAATAAAAAGAGCGTCAATCCAACTTGGATCAACCCCCAATAATTAACACCTTACATGTTTGCGTTTAAAACCCAGCTTTCCTTTATCCATTTCTTTTTTAATACTGTCGTAAGCGTTTAGGAAGCTGCTTTTCTTCTTTTCCCGCTTAACTTCTACTGTACCTACTTCCATTGCGGTTTCAACTGCCTTTTCATTTAGTGGTAAATAGGAAACCCCCACAGTGTATAGAAAATTATTCATGGCAGATTTGGTTCTTTCTGGCGAATTATGAATCTCATTTTTCACGATATCAAGCATGTTAGAAATCTTACTTTCAGAGAAAATATTATCTGGGCGATTCCCTAAAAGCCAACAGTAACAACTCCATCCCGCTGACATTTTGAGCTCCTCACCGCTTGCAATCCATTTATCGGCAACGTCCTGTGCAATATCCGACTCAGATAGTGTTACTGCTACTACATAATCGGACAGCATATAAAAATATGCCGTTTCTATCCAAGCGTCAAAATCTGACTCTGTCATGGCTTTTGGGTCTGCAATAATACCTGCAAAATACATTGCATCATAGTTACCTGTAGCATAAAGCTCCTCAGCTAAACCTTGATTTATTTTGATCTTCTTTACGATTGGTTTCATAGCACCTGTAGCCACGCCAAAAAGGGGATCATGTGCACCATTAGATATATATATTTTTTTTGTTCGTTCCTTACCCAAGGCTTCAAGCTCCCGCATAACTGTTTGGAAATCCATAGTTTTGTACTTCCTTTCTTAATACTAATACCCGCTTTATTGAAAGAACTAATTTATATTCTTTTCAAGTCATCTGCTTCTATAGTTGAACAAGGGGGTGATGCAAATTCTTATTGTAGGAAATGCAAGTTAATGCAATAATCTATTGTTCATAATTTTACTTTTCTTCTATTTGAATCTTATATTCCTTATAATTATTAGTATTTTTTAAACTAATGGACCACTCATCTTTTTTAGCATCATATGAAATGGATTGGACAGTTAAAATTTCATTTCCAACTTCATTCTGGTTTAAGGCTTTATTTAAGGCTTCAGCGTCGGAAAGTGTTGCATCTTCAGGAGTATAACTTGTTTTAACTTCTAATTTCCCAACAGATGTTTGACCAGGGTATGAGGTTTCTACTTCTCCCTTAAACCAGACGCTTACTTGTTCTCCCACCATTACATCATTTGGTGCTTCGTTTGCCCAAACGGCGTCATAAAATTCTTTCGTTCCACCACTCTCACTAAAATCCTTGACTTCTTGGCTTACAACTAAAATTCTTTGTTCCTTTTTATCCATAACATAGCCAGTGATTCCTGGCTTCCCATTATATTCATTGGTATCATCATTACCACACCCGACTAATATCATCACAAAAGATAGTATTAAAAGGACAGTTTTTAGCATTAACCCCCTCCTTTTCTTCCTAAGCTGCGGCGTTAGTGGAATACCAATTGGTTTTTTGTTATTTCATCCTTGCACACTTTACATTAAGTTGGATTGTTCACAATGTTAATTTGAATTTGGTTAGAATTACTTTTCACTTACATAAGTTCCAGCTATTATATCGTGAATTGCTCTTTTGTCTTCCCGAAATATAACCATAAAAACACTTACTATTAGGGATATTCCAAACGTGACAATACCAATAAGGTGAAAACCTACAAACTCCCTTAAAACAGTATTGGAAAGTTTAACATTGTCACCATCTGTTCGTTTTAATTTGATATTACAAATTCGTTTACCCATAATATATCCAGCCCATAATACAGGGATAACAATTAAGTATAATGTGTAAAATAAATCCCAAATCAATCCTTTATTCAAAGCAATACTGGAGTCATCTGTAAAAAAGTAAAATAAAACTCCAATCAGAATTGAAAAGATGCTAACATCTAAAAACCTGGCTAATAGTCTTTTACCAAATCCAGCATAACTCTCCAAATACTTCTCTCCTTTGTTATAAAGTATTTTTCATAAAAATTTATTGTTAACACTAGCTGCCATAGTTGAACAAGAAGTGTAAATCATAATTCATCGAAATTACCTGTTGGTGTAATAAGAATCAAAGATTACTAAGCAGTTTTTTCTCCTTTTGAAGAAAAAATTATTACAACAGAAATGACAATAATAAAAAACCCAATGTTTTCAATGATTTCATGATCAACTAGTTTGTTAAGAATATAAGATAAAACTCCTGCTGTTAAACCGGAGAATATAACTCTTAGTATACTGCCTCTTATATTCATAGCACCCTCCTATACTTACAATTTCAACTACCCTAATGATTTAACTCACGTTATTCTCCGTCAAATGAAGCAACCGAGATAGCTATTGCAACAGCAATAACAATAATACCTCCTACAACAAGACTAATAATGAAACTTTGTTGAGAAATATTCAAAATCTCCATAATATCCATATGTACAACCATCCCTTTATTTAATATTGGAAATTCTTTGGACAAGCCCTATACTTGCTTATAACCCTACTAACTATGTTCAAAAAAGCTGAATCCCATTTTCTACTCCTATGTAAAAAATAACATACAAATCTTTGCCTGTGATCAACAAATAACAATTACTCCTATTAATGTTTACGGTATACACCACTATTAAGTTTTAGCTTATTCAACATAATAAATTAATGTCACGCCAAGTTATTCTCTTAGGATATAAATAACTCCCTTCTATAACTCTTCCTCTGCTTTAAATAGCGATTATGCTATTTAACAATCGCAGCCTTTACTTTAATAGATTCACTTTTTTTAGTTCACCTACAAAACAAGAAACAAGTGAAATCAACAAACCTACAAATGAAATGCCAAGACCAAAAGATACCGAACTGCCACTTGAAGCTGAAATCCAGGCTATACCGAAGAGAGATATAGAAACTCCTAATAGTGATAAACGCATTATTACTCCCCCTTGTGTTAAAATTCTTCTTCCACTATCCTGCTGATTTAGCACAATAAGAAAAAGAAGCTATCGCACAAACTCTTCTCCAACTCTTGCACCCTTTCCTTTAATAGTATTGAGTCTCCTTACTTTTTTAAAACCAACGTCTCCTCTTCCCCATCCCATTTTAGTTTTATAACGACTTCTTCACTTTTAAGTGCCACCCTACAATCGGAACATGTCGTTTTCACGGGTAAATGATCCGTATCCATCTTCATTGTACCTTCTAAGTTAACATCGTCTTTTTCAGCGATAATGCTATAAGTTATAGGTACCGAGATTTCATCCTTATCCTTAGGAATCAATTCAAATGATCTAACCCTCTCATTATCTTCCTCAGTACCTGTGTATCGCCCTATCCAATTTTCAGATTCCCCACTTAATGACTTGTTTCCACAACCTGTTAAGGTTAAAGAGATGATAATTGCTGTTACCAAACCAATACCCTTTATGTGTTTCTTCAAAGTTTTCACCTCCAATGTTTTTCCCTAAACTGCTGATTTAGTGGAAAAAGGGTGGCAAATTCCTTGTTAAAGGAAAGCAACCGTTAGCTAAGTATAAGTATAAGTAATACAAGAACAGTTATTATTTACCCATTCTATGTCTTGCTGTATTTGTATTTGAAGATACTGGCATGTGGGAGAAAACATTGGAAAGACCAAACTTTGGCATATTGTTATATATAGCTTCTGATTCATTCTTTTGGACTTTATAAGTCTCGTGATATATCCCTACACTACCGTCATCTTTAATTTTACTATTGAAATTTCTCCAAGCTGTAGAATGTGTTTCCCCACGAGCATATGCCTCCAGAGCTTCAAAGTTCGTCCAATATTGGATTAGCGTTACCCCTCGCCAACTAAACAAAAATTCAGTATGAAAGAAACCCAATTCAGGATTTTGATATAATTCGTTAATCATTGGTCTCATTGCTGTGAATACTGGTATCCACTTTGTAAAAGATAAAATCTTGTTTATACGTATTCCTATTATAAATAAGACCAAACTCTCATCAGCATTTGCAATAAACCTACCGTCATAAATTTTCTTACTCAAATTAACCCCTCCAGGTAATCATAATCCCTTATTGCTAACTTTCTGCTTAAGCACAGTGTGAGCTGCCAAAATCGACAACTTTTTGTTGCACTCGTTAAGTGTATATTTTCAGATTCAAAATCCGCTCATAGCAAAACCTAATCCAATAGATAGTAACAGTCCAGGTATTAGCAATATGGCTAAAAAAATTAATGTTACTACTCTAAAAATCCCCTTACCAAAAACAGCTAACATTAATGAAAATAGAAATCCAGACAACATTATATAAAATGCTATTCCACCTGGCACTCCAAAATATTTCATTAAAATTGGGTGGATTAACATAGTCAAAATAAACAATATAAATGCGGTCATACTAAGGCGTTCTCTAATCATAACTATCCTACCTAACCTTTTTTATAGTTTCTCAAGATAAAATATCTCCCCTGCACAAAATACTGGTTAATTTCTAATGTTTGTTCAGCATTTCCTCCACCAGATAAAATTAAAGTTCCCATATATCCCCCTACATCTGAGTACTGCTTAATTTTTCATTCCATTACCTCGTATATGTTTAACAAGCTAGTTATTTAATCTATGTAATATGGTTTGCAGTTCAAACTAAACCATTGTCTTTAGCTGCATTTATATCTGATAGACGATCTCCTACTACTGCCGCATTGGTAATACCATACTTTTTTATAATACTTTGAACTAAGTCCGATTTATTCAATGAGTCTATTTGTTGGATACTAAATGTCTCAGTAACCCAATTATCAAGATTATAATAGCTCACAATTGCTTTTAGATAATCCGTTAAACCATTACTTGCTATGTAAATTGCACAGTTATTCTCTTTTAAATAACTGAAGACTTCTTTTACATTAGGGTATAAAGCGCCGCTCCCAATTCTTATATTTCCAACTAATTTGCCCAGAAAATAAGCATCAGTTTGCTCTCTTACCTCGTTGGAATGATTAGGCAATAAAGTTTCCCAAACCTTTGGCAAAGGTACACCCATAATTTCACGGTATTCATCTATTGGGGTTGCTGTATTCCATCTATTCAGTGATCGTAAATGATCAAAAGTTTCATCTAGTGATAATTCTAAAATTTTATCTGTTTGAAATATTGTTCCATCCATATCAAAGATTAGTGCTTGAGACATTTCTGTTCTCTCCTCATAAAAAACTTATAACCTCAGGGTCACTCCAAGATTAATTTGTCATTGAGTTCTCCGTTACCATTAGTCCAAACTCTATATTTCTGACCATCCCAAGGTTGCTTCTATTTTTGTTATTTCAGGGTTACTTTCCCTTACGTTTGACTTCACCATTTTAAGTTTAAGTTTAAAGTTTGCCGATTTATCCCCCCCTGTTAAGTTCCCCAAGATCTAGAAAAACTTCGCTTCATCAAAAAACAATTTTCACTAACTTTTATGTTTTAAACTGTCCAATAAAATATATCCAAAAACAATACCTGCTGTTGTTATTAGTGTGGAGCTTCTAATCAGCATTATTTCTTTGATCAAAAATAAATTTTCTCCAAGAGATGTTGTAGATAAGATCGGTAATGCCGCTATATAAAGAGTTGGTAGTCCGATAGCGACAACCTTAATCCAGTCAAATGTCCATTGCCTTTTTTCTTTGACTTCAATAATCAATTTAGGTAATCGTAGGGATAGCCCAATAATAATAGGGAATATGGTGGTAAATCTCACGACAGGCAACATTTTAAATTCCCTTTTTGCTTCTTCTCCTAAATGAATTTGATACTTTATTCCCAAGTAAACTATAATTCCAATAATAATTGTCCAAACAAAATAATATAAAAATCGTTTCATTCAATCCCCCCATATTTTAAAACAATTAACCTCTGTTTTTTGCTCGAAAACCTCTACAAAATTTTAACATAAAATTCTATTTATTTTCCGCAAAAAAATGGACCTTCGATTAGTAACGGGTTCCGTTACCTATCGCAAACATTAAAAATGCAATCTAAAATGATTTCTTATGGAAACTGCATTAAATTTGTATTGTAAATTGTACCCTAACATTTTCAGTCGCAAAATTAGTAAGCAATTTGCTGTACATTTTGTCGGTGAAAACTAACAATTAACTATTTATTTACTTGATTTTACAAGGTATTCTGAATAGTTATGTTAAAATTAATACAGGGATTGTGAACAATTACACTTAAACTAACGCCGCAGAATACTTTAACAAGTATGATGGATTTAGATGGTAAAATTTTTACAAGGAGGGGTGAGCAAATTGAGAAAAATCATCATGATTTCTATTATAAGTATTGTCGTAATTTTAATTGGAATTTTTTCTTTTATTAAATTTAATCCACCATTAGTTAGTGGAACTATTGGTGCGACAAACGACCATAATGCAGTTCTTGTGGAAATTGGAAATAAAGGTTTTAGTGAAGTGAAGGTTGATGATGTGTTGGTGAATGGTAATGAAGAACCATTAAATTTAAAAATGCAGGTTAGTAATCCATTAAAGGGCTTTATTTTAACTGACACTTTCGATGAAGAGGCAAAAGAATACGGAATACACGATATTGAGAATGTAACAATCAAACCTGATTCAGCCCCTTCTGCACAGTTAGAAAAAGTAAATAATGGTACAGATACAACTGATGATAAAAGTTATGGAATTAATGTTGTCCATAACAAAGTGATAGAAAAAGTAAATATAAAATACAGTTATTTAGGAATATCTTTTGATGAAATTGTAACAGTTAAATAAGCAATTCAACTAAAGGGTACTTTCCTTGAATAAGGGATTGCACTCTTGTTCAACTATAGGTGCAGGTTTGTTGAACAAAAACGATAAAGCAAAATCACTATTTAGGGGGGGTTTTTTGTTTTTTTTTATTTTTTGTATTTTTTGGATTATTGGTGTAATGGTAGCTGAATTTACATTAAGCCTGTGGCAAAACGGAGAAGTAGACTGGAGCAATATTGTCTCTATGAGTATAGCTGGCGTTATAGGTGTACTTATTGCTTTAGGAGTAAAGAAGGTTTTAAAAAAAGATGAAGACTAAACCTACTGAATATGAAAAAAATTATTGAAGTAAAGGGTGCTTTCTTTGAATAAAGAATGCTTGCTTGTTCAACTATAGCAGCAGGATAGTGGAATAAGAAAAATTATAGAAGGTGGGAATTCTTATGGGTAAATTGATTCTTGCTGGAGGCGGAGATGCTGAACAATCCCTATCAATTGATAAAGAATTTGCAAGTTTAATTGACAAGGAAAAACCATTGTTATACATCCCCATTGCAATGGATACGAACTCTATTCCTTATGATTCTTGCTTCAATTGGATAAACGGTGTTTTTAATCCACTTGGAATAGAGGATATTACGATGTGGACTGAAAGTGAGCTAAATAATAAGAGTGTCGAAGCTTTAATGCCATTTTCGGCAGTATATATAGGTGGTGGTAATACATTCAGCCTATTAAATGATTTTAATGAAACATTTTTCACGAACGTTTTAAAAGAATATTTAGCAAAAGGCGGAACTATATACGGTGGTAGTGCAGGTGCAATTATATTTGGAGAAAATATAAGGACTTGTTCTCATGTGGATTCCAACCATGCTGGCTTAAAAGAATTTTATGGTTTAGGTCTTGTTAAAAATTATTCAATATGGTGCCACTACAAAGTTGAAAACGATACTCTAATTAGTGATTATATATCTCACTATAAAAATCCAGTTATCTCATTACCAGAAGAAACGGCGTTATTTATAGATGATGAAGTTATAAAAGTAATTGGAACCCAGCCAGCTTATTTGTTTGGTGAGGAAAATAAGAAAGTAATTCAACCAGGAACCTTGTTAAGCTAACGGGTGCAAGAGTTTAACAAGGGATCGTCCATTACGGCGGTCCTATTTTTGTATTTGAAGAATTATTGGAATTTTATGTTAAGATAAATATGTGAAAAGATGTACTTAAATTAACGCAGCAGGATAGTGAAAAAATGAATGTGGATGAAATGATGTATAGGGAAATTGAAGGGGGTGAAAAATTAGTATGTTCTTAAAATGGTTTTTGCTAATCGTAGGTATAGCAATCATAGTAGGTACTCTGATTTTTGGTATCTCTACGGAACAGTCAGTTCCAGCGGGTGTAGATTTAGGGTTAGAAATTTATTACTTCATTGCCGTCTTAATTGGAGGCTTATTTATTTACTTGAGTACCAGGCTTTATGGAAATCAAAACAAATAGATTTCCTCATCGACAAACTTAAATAAACGGGTGCGATTGTTCAATAATGGCTTCTTGTGCTAAAGACGCAGAATTGTTTAAAAAGGAAGGATGATTAAAATTAAAAATACTTCAAAGTTTTTAGGGATTATCGGAGGGTTTTCCAGCGTAATTTTGTGGATGGTGCTAAACTTTTATAATCCTTACTCAAATCCAAATGAGGCTGAACCTGTGTTAACAACATTTTTTATGCTGTTACTTCCAGCCTGTTTAGCGATCATTGCTTCTATTACATCTAAACCATCATTCTTGTTAGTTGCTTTTGTGTGGTCATTACCATTTAGTCTGTATTTAGTTCTTACACCT